>DATMMJ010000462.1:0-4635 GCA_035569795.1 Puia sp.
GCACTTATTTATCTTATAAAAAGTAGCAAATGCAAACGTCACCGGCCATTCTGCAATCCATCAAGGCAACAGCATTTAAAATGCTTCACGAGCGCAATGACATATTCATTGTCCCCAATGCATGGGATGCGGGATCTGCAAAGATGCTCACCGGCCTGGGCTTTGAGGCGCTGACCACTACCAGCGCAGGACTTGCCTTTGCGCTAGGGAAACCAGACGGAGAAGGAGCCATCAGCCGGGAGGAGACGCTGGCCAACGCCAGTTCCATCTGCGCTGCAACCCATCTCCCCGTTTCTGCCGATTTGGAAAATGGCTATGGCGATGACCCTGAAACCTGTGCAGAATCCATTCTGCTTGCAGCCAAAGCAGGACTAGCCGGCGGCTCTATTGAAGATGCAACGGGCAATCCGCAAAACCCAATCTATCCATTTGCTTTAGCAGTTGAGCGCATCAAAGCCGCAGCAAAAGCAGCACACAGCTTACCATTCCCATTCATTTTAACCGCAAGAGCAGAAAACCTGATCTATGGCCGTCCCGATCTAACGGACACCGCTAAACGCCTGCAGGCTTTTGCGGAAGCAGGTGCCGATGTGCTCTTTGCGCCCGGGCTCGTGTCACGCGCTGACATTGAATCGATCGTAAAAGGAATTGCGCCAAAACCGGTTAGCGTGGTGATGGGCCTGGGCAATGCGGGCTTTACTCTCGATGAGCTTGCTGCCATGGGAGTGAAGAGAGTGAGCGTCGGCTCAGCACTTGCTAGGGCAGCCTATGGCGCATTCCTTCGCGCCGCAGAAGAGATCCGCGACAAAGGCAGTTTTGATTTTTCAAAAGAGGCTATCCAATATTCCAAAATCAATGCTTTACTAAGGGGCTAGTCATTTTCTTTGAAGCCGTTTCATATTCTAAGGAGAAATCCAAATTTGAATGGTAGTATTCGGTATATGATTACAATTAATTTTCCTATCCTAATCAGTTGCTATCGCCAGTGTCTTCCTCTTGGATTTTTTTGAATTCAAGTTTCCCGAATTTATAGAAGAAGCTTATCCCAAAAGAACGATACGGGATTCTCCGATCATTGATCAGTGAAAAATTCTGCCCCGTAAGTCTTGTTTTCAAGTCAACATATTTATTGAACGGATTAGTGGTCGTAAAACCAATGCTCCCGTTTTTCTTCCATATCATTTTTTTGAAAGCAAAATTATAGGTGATGAAAGCCGTTGAGCTGCCCTGGATCTCGTGAGAGGGAGATCTGAAATTCCCAAAAAACTCAAAGATGAGATCACCGTTATACTGATATGTGGCGTTTAGGTTAGTCCGATAATTGATGCTGTTTGTTTCGTTATTGGGAAGAAGCTCATTTTTTATATACAGATCATAGAAACTAATGCTTCCGCGAAGAGTAAGTTTCGATGTAATGGGCGCGTTGCCATAAAAATTCAACCCCCCCACATTTTGGATGCCCACATTTTCTTCTGTGTTCACTGCAACATTGTTATATACTGAATCCCCGATTTTTAGCGAAGTGTAATAATAAGTATATCCTTGCAAGTCTTGTGTAGAATAACGGCTGTATATCGAGGCGACAAATGAACCACCATTCCCAAATGATTTCGTGTACGCAAATTCTCCATAATGGACCAGCTCAGGCTTAAGATCGGGATTGCCAACATTGATGTTTGTCGGGTCGCTTGCATCTAAATAAGGGTTCAGGCTGCGATAACTTGGGCGCTGTATCCTGCGAGAATAGCTGAGCTTGATGGTCTGGTTATTTTCGAGTGTTTTTGATATAGTGAAAGCTGGCATGAAAAAATTATAAGATGGTATTACTGTGTTTGACGATGCCGGAAAATATGCATTGATCACTGTACGCTCAAACCTTCCGCCCAATTTGACATCATAAGTTTTAAATACTTTGAAACTTATAGTTGAGTAAAATGCGTAAATATCTTTTTTGTAAGTAAAATCATTTATCTGTGAAGAATCAAATTCATATTTTCCCGATGATGTGTTGAGACCATAAAATGTAGAGCTACCCGTTATCCTGCTGAATGTGCTTTTTGCACCGATCTCCAGTTTTGCATCGTTTTTAAGGGGCTGAACATAATCAGCCTGGACAATCGTTTCGTGATCATTTAAAAGATTCGCGGCATTTGCGCCTGCAAACAGATTATTATTGGTAGGATACAATTGGTTCTGATCGTATGAAGAATTATTTGCCCCGATGCTTGATTGGAATGAAACATCTAATTCTTGCCCATCTTTTCTAAATTTCTTTTTGTAATCAAGATAGCTGTCAATAGAACGAAAAGTAAAATATGTCGAAACATTCCGCAATATATTTATAACACTGTCCATGCCGCCAGGAGGGTTGGCGTGGGTTATTGTTAGCTGCTGATTAGAGTAGCCGTTAGTATTGTTCTCATAGTGGTTGTAACTAGCAGATCCCGAGAGATTATTCATTTTTGTGATATCCCAGTCAAATCCTAACTGGCCCTTATAGCTTTTTCTTCTCAAAGAGCTTTGGCCATACTGTGTCAACAGGTCAGTATTCCCATCGCTGTCAATGGATGAGCGACTTAGGCTATTCAAAGTAGTACTAGTAATTTGCGCATTCCCGCTCACTGAAGCATTCATTCCGAACGAACCATTGCGAACATTCAAATTGGCAGATCCGTTCTCTAGTCTTGATCCGGCGGAAAGTGTAACAATGCCGTTAATGCCTTTTGCCTTGCTTTCTTTCAGGATGATATTGATGATGCCACCAGTTCCTTCAGCATCATATTTCGCACCTGGGCTTGTAATCACCTCAATGCTTTTTATCTGGCTTGCAGGAATAGCCTGAAGCACTTCTGGTAAATTGTTCCCGAAAATAGTGGAAGGTTTGCCATTAATCAGAAATTGAATGCTTGTGCTTCCCTGCAATTCAACATTGCCATCCACATCAACGGAAACCATGGGAATTTTTTTAAGGACATCTGTAGCTACTCCGCCCTGGCTGGTTATATCTCTCTCCACGTTGTAAACTAACTTATCAATGTGATTTTCTACAAGTGGTTTTCTCGCAGTGACTGTTACCTCCGCAAGTGTTTGTGCGCTTGTTTTCAAGTTGATGCTTCCCAAATCAGTGAATGTCTGAGCGGCACCAATAGAGATATTGCTTATTGTTTTCAATTTGTAGCCAACAAAACCAATTGTCAAAGTATACTTTTCGACAGCCAGGTTTTCAATTGAAAAAAAGCCTTTATTATTGGTCGTGCCCCCGTTTACTGGTTTTGTATTCCCTTTGAGGAAAACGGTGATCGTTGCATATTCAATCGGTTTTTGTGATAATGAATCTTTCACCCTACCTGTTATTTTGCCTGGATTCATAGAATTGTTTTGCTGAGAGTAAGAACAAAGATGAAATAATGAAAACGAAATAATGAAAGCAAAATATCTCATATAAAATCTTAAGAATTAAGCACAAAGGTTAAGAAAACCTGGTCACCTAGAATTGCAGGAGAGTTCTTGCATGAAATATTAAGCAAAACTAAAAGCAGAAATGTTGTAAAGTTGCTGCTAACGCCCAAAACTTGGCGATTTGTGTGATGTATTCCGTCTGACTTGGCCATGAACTAAAGTTAATTAGAATTAATGATGACCAAAACATTTTCGTCCGCCACCGATAATGCCAAGCCCACTGTTACCTGCCGTTATTAATTATTGGCAAAGTTGGTATTAGCAAAAGAAAGATTGAAAAGCAGATGATTATTTCCCATGAACCGCTCCAGATATTTTTTGTCTGTTCGATAAGTTTTGTTTTCCAAGATTTTTCATCTCCGATTATTAATATATCGCCACACAAAAAGCATTTAAGGTCGGATTGTCTTGCGGAATCAGATGAGAAATTATAAAACCACAAATCTTTGTCAATATGCGTGTATGATTTTGCCCCTTCAAACCTTAATAAATCTATAGCTGCCACAAATGTCCAATATTCTGAGCTGTCATTGAATTTAAAATGCACACCCTGAGTCGTATCATTTTTTGAAAGTATTTCCCTTATTTGTGTCTGTGAATAATGAAGTTTTAGAGTGTCATCTTGAGGCTGTCCTGTCAAATTTATTTCAATATAGTTTCGTCTTGGAGGGAAGGGCCCTCGATAATTTTTAAACAACTCTGGGTATTTTATTGAAAGATTAGTGTCAATAAGAAAAATTGGTATAACACCAACTGTCCTTGTTTTGATTTCATTATGGGCAAACCAAATAAAAATAAAAGGAAGTATTGCCAAACTAATTGTGCCAGGAATGTAGCAGATTTTTTTCCGTTTTTGTTTGTCCATATGTTATTGCCAATCAAAAGTGAGATGCGGAAACTGAAAGTTTCCATAATGGCAGCTAACACCCAAGGCTAGGCGAATTGCGGTCATTCCTTCCGAACCGGCTTGCTGATGCTGATTGCTCACTGAGATATATCCATAAAGCAGGGTAAATGCAGGTAACGCTAAAAAGCAAAAAGCCCGCAAACACTGGATTTCGCAGGCTTTCTTGATAGAAGTTTATCTTAAATATCTGATTTCAGCGGAGAGGGTGGTTCCTCAACCCTCCTCTGAAACCCAGTATTGTCAATGCTTTCAATATATCTTGTTACGCA
>DATMMJ010000463.1:0-3310 GCA_035569795.1 Puia sp.
GACCGCAACAGAACGTAACGTATCTTTTATCAATACATCCTCATATAATTCAGGTTGTGCATTTCCGTTAATTTTGGAAAGCAAATTGATTTTTTCCTTTTCCTCAAGAGTATGGTAATCTTCAGGAAGCAGCTTTTGAACTGTGGCTACTGCATCAAGGGCCTTGGCATGCACAGAGCTATCTTGTCTTATATCCAGCGTTGCGAAATGTAGTCCGAATACCTCCACTTTGCTGATCAGGTTATCTACCAAATGAAGGAAAAGGTTATTGTGCTGATAAATGATAATTTCCCTGATTTTTTTTAACGGAGTAATAATTTCATCTTTTTTAAGACCATCTTTTTGCTCGGGTATAAATAGGTTGTTATATAACTTTATTTCAAGATTTGCAATGATCGTATCAACGCCTTTAAACGTCAAGCGGCGCTTGAGCCTGCGCACATCGAGGTAATAACATTTAATGATGGCGCCGCGCAGTGCCTCCGCTACTTTTAATGTGGTATCGGCAGTGACAAATGGGTTACCATCTCTGTCGCCACCGGGCCAGAAGCCCATTTTAATTACGGGGTTTTTTTCATCCACCGCACCGGGGAACTGATCTTTAATAAAAGAAATTATCCTTCCGGCTGCCTGGTAAAATACATTCTCCAGATACCAAATCAAGCTGACGGCTTCATCATAAGGCGTTGGTTTTTGTTTTTTCAGGAAAGGAGTCTTGCCTAATTGCTGCATGTAGGTATTGATCTGGCCCGCATTGTTCTCGATCACTGCCCTTGAAAGATCGTTGATGATGCCGAGCACCGCTCCGGGATAAAATTGCGTCGGGTGCGCAGTCAGCACCATGAGCACCGAATAATCTTTTAATTTTTCCCCAAGTTCCTTTTCTTTACCTGTATCTATCACCTGCGAGGCAAGATGCTTCAAGGTGCCCGGTCCTCCCATATCGTTCACATCTCTAAAAGCCGCATCTTCCAAGGCATCAAAAAGTACAATTTGTCTCTCCACATATTGCACAAAGCGGAACAGGATGTCGGCCCGCTCCCGCTCATTGGTATCCGTAGTATGCTTGTCAAAGAAATCTTCAATGATTTTTTCAGGGCTCTCTTTTCTTTTATATGCATCCTCGCAAAAAGTAAGCAGCAACGACAATAGTATTCCGGTCTTTTCAATACGGTGAAAAGGAAGCGAAGTAAACAAACTATTATACAGCTGAAATTTAATACCCACCTGATGCTTAAACTGCTGTAATCCCTGGGAAGACTGGTAGCTCATAGTTACACATTTAATATCTTTCAATAATTCTTACAGCAATTGACAAACGTTCAAATAGAAAGCTGAAAATACTTCATTTTTTCTAAAATAAATTGGTCAGGAATTAATTTCTTCATCTCCTTTTATATATCTTCGCCGCAGACTATTAAATTGACGAATTCATCCGAACATATTACCATCTCCCAGGCTTATGTAGCTGCCATCGCTGCCATGTCAGCAATCATTACAACCACCACGATCCGCTGAAAGCGGATTGTATTTCCATATCATCATTGGGCTTTGACAAGCTATTTTATAAGAGAAAATCATTATCGAAAAAGTGTTTTAATTAATAAATTAGAATATATATGCAGGTCTTAAAGTTTGGTGGTACCTCAGTAGCAAATGCGGAAAATATTGACAAAACCATATCCATCATTTCCGAAGCACTAAAAAAAGACAGTGTTATCGTGGTAGCCTCTGCGTTTGGCGGCATTACTGATAGTTTACTCAATAGCGGAATGCTTGCTGCATCAGGCGATGAATCATATAAACAGCTGTTGCAGTCAATAGAGCAGCGGCATCTGGAAGTAGTAAAATCATTAATCCCGCTGACCCTGCAAAGCAGTGTGCTGAGCATGGTAAAAAAAAGATGTAATGAAATAGAGGATATCTGCAACGGGATTTTTTTGCTGGGTGAATTATCCGATCGCACAAAAGATAAAATTGTTAGCTACGGCGAATTGCTTTCAACCCAAATCATATCCGAAAGATTAAGAATACTGGGCATCGAAAATGTTTGGAAAGATACGCGAGAGCTTATTGTGACAGATTCGCAATTTGGTTTTGCCACTGTGGAATTCGGTATTACCAACAAAAAAATTGCCGATTACTTTTCCTGTTCTCTCAACAGCTTGTTTATCATCCCTGGATTTATTGCAAGTGACAGCAAAGGCGTCACGACAACACTGGGTAGAGGCGGATCGGATTACACTGCAGCTATTGTTGCTGCTGCTCTGAACGCAAGTCTCCTTGAAATCTGGACCGACGTTTCAGGGATGATGACTGCAGATCCGAGAATCGTTCCAAACGCAAAAGTCATTCATCATATTTCGTATCAGGAAGCAATGGAGCTTTCTCATTTCGGCGCAAAAGTAATTTATCCTCCAACCATTCAACCCGTGATGAGCAAAGGCATTCCAGTGTGGGTGAAAAACACGTTTGCGCCGCAGGATGGGGGAACCGTCATTGAAAATGCTGTGTCCAAAACAGAGAATAATATCCGGGGCATTTCAAGTATCAATAAAATCGCGCTCCTAAGTCTGGAAGGAAGTGGTATGGTGGGAATCCCGGGTTTTTCCAAAAGATTGTTTGAAGCTTTGTCCAGCGAGAAAATCAATGTGATCCTTATCACGCAAAGCTCTTCAGAGCACTCTATTTGTGTCGGGATTGACGAAGCGAATACTGGCAAAGCAAAGGAAGTTGTGGACAGTGTTTTTGAACAGGAAATAAAAACAAAGAAAGTAGAACCCCTGTTTGTGGAAGAAGGCTTGGCGATTATTGCCCTAGTAGGCGATAATATGAAGAACCATCCAGGCGTCAGCGGAAAAATGTTTGGTGCATTGGGAAGAAATGGGGTGAATGTGCGCGCAATTGCCCAAGGCTCCTCTGAGAGGAATATATCGGCAGTGATTGCCCTGCGTGACGTGAAAAAAGCACTTAATCTTTTGCACGAAGAATTTTTCGAAACTACATATAAGCAACTCAATATCTTTATTGCGGGAGTGGGTAACGTAGGCAGCAGGTTTCTTGCACAATTGAAACAGCAGGAAAAATACCTTGAAGAGCATTTACGGTTACAGGTAAACGTGGCCGGTATTGCGAACAGCAAGAAAATGCTTTTTGATGACGAAGGCATCAACCTGGATAACTGGAAGCAAGCTTTGGAGCTTGGAGAGGATATGAATCTTGAAAAATTTATCAGCATTATCCGCTCAAAAAACCTGCGCAACTCCTTGTTTGCAGATGTAACTGCAAATGACGAAGTGGCAAAATGCTA
>DATMMJ010000464.1:0-4191 GCA_035569795.1 Puia sp.
CATAGCAAAACCTGTTAAGCTGCATGTGGAGTTCAATGGGACAGTTAAAGATCCATGGGGTGGCGAGAGGGCCGGATTTGTGATCACTGGTAAAATCAACCGTAGTGAATGGGGAATCAGTTTTAACGGCGTGCTGGAAACTGGTGGTGTAGTGTTAGGTGAAGAAGTAAAAATTCACAGCGAAATAGAGCTCGTGAAACAGGCTGTAAGTGTAGCTGCGTAATGGCAGAAACACTTTTGTTAAGTCAAAGGTAAATGGTGAATATTTTCACAATTGACGATTCATTATTGACTAAAAAAAAGTCATGATCAACGTAACATTAATCTAGTTAGGGTTCAAAATAAAAAACTTGTTATGCTCGTCAAAAGAAAATTAATAAAGATTGATACCCCGAAAGGCCAACCCGGGTTTTTGGGTGCCGGGCATGTGGCCTATCCTGTGGTAAGCGGAAGTTTTTCGCAAAGCGATCCTTTTATTATGCTCATGGATGACATGCTGGATAAGAAAGACAATACACCCGTTGGCGGGCCACATCCTCATGCCGGTTTTGAAACCGTCTCTTTTTTATTGGAAGGCGAAATCGGCGATGAGGCTCACAAAATGAAAAGTGGCGATTTCCAAATGATGACTGCAGGCGGCGGGATTGTACATACGGAAACGATTGATAAGATATCAAGAATGCGCCTATTGCAATTGTGGTTGAACCTTCCGAAGAAAGACAGGTGGGCAACACCAAGGGTGCAGGACATGCAGTCAGAGCATGTGCCTTCATTATCGGAAGATGGTGTGTCTATAAAACTGTACAGCGGCTCTTTGGCAGGCCTCACTTCACCTGTTCAAAATTATACCCCGCTAATTGTTGCTGATATTAGCATCGAGGCTGGTGCAACAACTATCCAGCAGATTCCTGCAAATTATAACACCTTCCTGTACATCATTAAGGGCAGCGTAAAAGTTGGGGAAGATGGAAAGCAGTTGGACCAGGGCCAGGTTGGGTGGCTAAACTTATCAAATGATACAGCGCAAAGTGATCTGGTATTGACAGCTAGGGAAGAAGCTGTCCGGTTTGTGCTGTATGCGGGAAAACCGACAGGTGAAAATATTGTTTCTTACGGTCCTTTCATTGCTGATACCACTGAGGATATCCAGCGGCTATATCAGCAATACCGGCAAGGCAAAATGAAGCACATTTCAACAGTCCCGGAGAGCCAACGGATTCTATTATAGGCTATCGCCTCCCCGCATGAGCGCGATGTCAAGCTAGGATGTTTTGCAAATTGCCGACATTCCTATACATATTTATTTCAAAGAAGAAATTCGATTTCGGTGAAAAAAAATTTGCAGTTATTTGCATTTTTTCTGCCTTTATGTTGAATTAACTGCGCCACCAGTGCAGAACCTTGTAAAATTATTAATTTACAAGATATTACTTTTGGCGGCAATAAGTTATTTAGGATTAAAAGTTATGAGGAATAGATAGAGAAATAAGTGGGAGTGACAATTTATTGCTAAGATGATTTCGATAAATAGAAATACTATTAAGGGAAAATTTCAATAAGCTTATGAAGGAGATCTTGCTTTTGCTATTTGCTGCATGCATTTCAGCCTGCATCCCAAACTACATTTCAAAAACGTACCAGGGGCAGCCTTGGAAAAAGCAAAGTATACCAGGAAAAATTCAATGTGAGTTTTTTGATAAAGGCGGGGAATCCGTAGCATACCATGACTCAGACAGCATCAATAACGGAAGCGGCAAGCTGAACCCTGCCAACGGTAATTTCTTAAATGAGTTCAGGATGAACGAAGGCGTCGATATTTCCTATACAAAACCGGGTGGTATTGATAATAATCCTTTCAATAAAACGGAGCCCATATTGGCTCAATTATACATTGGTTGGACAGTGCCTGGCGAATGGGTCAACTATACAGTAAAGGTAAATAAGACGGGATTATACCGCATGGCTGTTATGTATACCGCTAACGGCGATGGGGAAATAATGCTGGATGTCGATGGAAAAAGGGCTTCCAATAAATTGAAAATATTCTCTACTCATAATGACGCAGACACAGTGCCATGGCGCCAATGGCACCACTGGAGCAGGCTGGATTCTTTATCATCCATCCCGTTTTCCAAAGGAAGGCACCTAATTACCCTTCATATAGTTGACCACGGAAATATGAATTTTGATTACCTAGAGTTTACGAAGGAATAATTATGGTGCTGTGCCTATTTATTATTAGTACATTCCATCAAGCCTATGTTAATAAATAATTTCTTGAAAAATTATTTGCATCTTTTCCAATCCCAAAGAAAAGCCAAACAATTTTCATATGTATAATATTGCAGGTGTGGTCACCGTCTATTGAGCAATATTTGCAATGAGAAAAAAAGACCTTTGTAATTTATTATTTGTCATTACCTCGCCACTGCTGGGATTACCGGCAAACTCTCATTGCCAGATTCACTTACACTTTGCACTGCAAAAAAATAATTGTCTTTGCTATAAGGGAGTTTAGCATTTAAAGATTCGGTATAGAGTTTCTTTTGCCAAAATGCGCTGGTGGTCTCCCGCATTAAAATATAGTATCCTTTCACCTTACCTGTCTTTGGAACACTCCAGGACAAAGTGGTGTAGTTGCTCAAATTTTTCACTTCAATTTTTACATCTTCTGGCATTGCAGGTGCTTTGGCTAAATTTGATAGATTGGCCAGATTAACGGCAGCGTTTTTTCTTAAGTATTCAAAGTCAATAAACTCAGGCAAATCGCCGTATTGAATACCATTTTCTTTCCTTACATCCTGGTGTTGATGATAGTAATTCTCATTCATCTCAGTTAACCTGACAGCAGCATATCCATTCTCCACATAAGGGATATGGTCACCACCCCTTAAAAAGCGATCATTTCTATACACCATTACCACTTGGATATTTTCAACATAACGTTCTCCGATTTCTTTTACATAGCGCGCCAATTGCCTAGATCTGCCATCATTTTCTAATCCCAGATTCCGAATGTACTTTACTGCATTACCGGTATCTAACACAGAAAGCCCTTCACTAAAAACCCTTATTTTAGTATTTTCAATAATAGATGTTTCACTGCTGTTGTTACTGCCCATGATATCATTATTTAAGACAGCTTCTATTTTCCAATGCTCCTTCCTGGCTTTATTGGCCATAAAATAAGCACCCAGCAAACCCTGTTCTTCGCCACTCACTGTGACAAAAATAACTGTTGCGGGAAAGTTGTGCCTGCTCATTATACGTGCACATTCTAATACCGCAGCAGACCCACTGGCATCATCGTTTGCCCCTGGTGCATCGCCTGTGCTGTCCATAACACTAGTGCGCATATTATCTAAATGTCCGCTGATGATAAAAATCCTTTTATCGTTTTGGTCAGTTCCTTTTAAAGTAGCAACTACATTACCTAAGATAATTTTGCGGTTTACCCTCTTTCCATCTGGCAAATAGGTGGTCGTGTCAATAAATGCAGATAACCTTCCGTTTGAATACCGAGCGAACCCATTGAATTTTTCCAGAATCCAATTTCTGGCTGCTCCAACACCTCTGGTGGGGTTATCCTGTGTGCTCAGTGTACTCCTTGTGCCAAAAGAAACAAGGGAATAAATTGTAGATTTCAACGAGTCGGAATTTACTTGTTGAATCATTTCATTAATCTCCGGATCCTTCGTAATAATTTCTTGTGCAAAGGATGGATAAGCAAACGACATTAATATGAAAAATATCTTACTCTTCATGATGAAACATTTTTATTGAAAGTAGAAAAAAATAGAGAGGCAGAAACCTCTCTATTTTACAACTAAGACTTTACAAAAGAGAAATTTGCACTAGTTTTTAATCGGCGCAGACCCTGCCGCAGCAACATTAAAATCCAATTCATTTTGCGGAACATCCCAATAATCCAAATAATTATAATCAACAGTACAAGGAAGGGCAGTTGCAGAAGCACTGCCGATAAGGCTTCCAGGGACCAAAATGATGGCATTGGTTCTACCTCCTCCACTTGCCAGAGGCGCAGTCACGCCCCAACGGCGGGCATCATAAAATGCGACACCTCTGAGATACAAAGCTACCCTGCGTTCTATTCTTAATTCCTCAATCGCCTGATCTTGCGTTAAACCAGTTCCTGATACATGTGTTAATCCTGCGCCCTGGGCGTCTCTG
>DATMMJ010000465.1:0-6489 GCA_035569795.1 Puia sp.
CAAGGTATATTTTAGATAAGGCTGGGATCAGCTATGACAAGAAAGTGAATGAGTGGAATGATGAAGAACTGAATGCAATCCGTAATACGATCACTAACGAATTTAAAGTGGAAGGCGCTCTTCGTTCTGAAGTGCAGATGAGCATTAAACGTTTGCTTGACATTGCATGCTATCGCGGTTTGCGTCATCGTAAAGGCTTGCCGGTTCGCGGTCAGCGAACACGTACCAACAGCCGCACACGTAAGGGGAAACGTAAGACAGTCGCAGGCAAAAAGAAAGTAGCCGCTAAGAAATAATTAATAAGTAATATATCATTTTAGGAATTCTAAATAATTATGGCAAAAGCACAAGCACCCACTGCGAAAGCGGCGGCAAAAAAAAGAGTGGTCAAAGTGGAAGTGTATGGGGACGCGCATATCAATGCTACTTTCAATAATCTGATCATCAGCATAACCAATAAGCAAGGCCAAGTTATTGCTGCCAGCAGCGCGGGCAAGATGGGCTTCAAAGGTTCCAAGAAAAATACTCCTTACGCGGCGCAGATGGCTGCAGCGGATGCCGCCAAGACAGCGGTTGACGCAGGGTTGAAGAAAGTTGATGTATATGTGAAAGGACCGGGCTCAGGCCGTGAAGGTGCCATCCGTTCTCTGTCCAATAATGGCATTGAAGTGGTGATGATTAAAGATGTCACCCCTTTGCCGCATAACGGTTGCAGGCCACCAAAGAAAAGAAGAGTTTAGCATTGCAGGAGATAAGAGGAGAGATGCAGTATTTCGCATCAACTCTTAATTCACCGGCGTATTGCGTCTCACATAAATAGGGCGTTTCATTGATTTTAGATTTTTACTGATGAACCGCCGACATTAAAAAATCAAAAAGAAGTAAATTATGGCACGTTACACAGGCCCGAAAACAAGGATCAGCCGTATTTTTGGCGAACCTATTTTGGGAAATGGCAAGTATCTCACAAAGACAAGCAATCCTCCTGGCCAGCACGGCGCTACAAAAAAGCGAAAAGCCCCCGGTGAATATGCGTTACAGTTAAAAGAGAAGCAAAAAGCAAAATATACATATGGGGTGCTGGAGCGCCAGTTCCGTAAAACTTTCGAAGAAGCAGTCCGCCGCAAAGGAGTTACAGGTGAAAATCTCATCAAACTTTTAGAAGCACGCTTAGACAACACCGTTTTCCGTTTAGGCATAGCCCCGTCAAGGCCGGGCGCCCGGCAGCTGGTGACCCATAAGCATATAACTGTTAATGGCGATGTGGTGAATATACCGTCCTATCAATTAAAAGCCGGGGATATTATCAGCATTAAAGAATCCACTAGGAGCAATGCAGGCCTCACCGGCGCTATACGGGGTAAGAATCCTAAGTTCAATTGGCTGGATTGGAATGAAGGGGAGTTCAAAGGCACATTCATCGCTTATCCCGAACGTGAAAGCGTTCCTGAGAACATTAAGGAGCAGTTAATTGTTGAACTTTACAGCAAATAGTTTCTAAAGAGCGCCAATCAAGAAGCGCTGTTGATTAAAGATATTAAAGGGTACCCGGGATATGCATTTAAGCTTAGTATAGCGGTGCCCATTTATAGTATCCATTTTATAAGAATCGTAAATAGTAAATTTAAATATGGCCATTTTAAATTTCCAGAAACCAGACAAAATCATTCTTCAAAAAGCAACGGATTTTGAAGCGCAATTTGAATTTCGCCCGTTGGAGCCAGGTTATGCAGTAACTATTGGCAACGCTTTGCGGAGGGTGCTTTTGAACTCGCTTGAAGGGTATGCCATTGTGGGGGTTAAAATTGAAGGTGCCGACCATGAATTTGCGACATTGAAAGGTGTTACAGAAGATGTGGTTGAAATAATTTTGAACCTGAAACAGGTTCGCTTCAAGAAGAAAGTAGAGCATGAAGTTGGGCAGGAAAAAATTACCCTCAGCCTGAAGAACCGGACAGACTTCACTGCCGGCAATATTGGCGATGCAACCGCAAGTTTTGAAGTGATGAATCCTAACTTGCTGATATGCACTATGGATTCCTCTGCAAAATTAGACATAGAAATTACAATTGGTAAGGGCCGCGGGTATGTGCCTGCAGAGGATAACAAACCCAAGGAAGCTCCATTTGGTTATATACCGACTGACTCTATTTTCACGCCGATCAAAAATGTAAAATATTCTATTGAGAATACACGTGTGGAACAGCGCACGGATTTTGAAAAGCTGATTATGGAAGTATCCACCGATGGCACTATCCATCCCGAAGAAGCCGTTAAGCAAGCGTCCCGGATTCTCATTCAGCATTTGATGATCATAACTGATGAGAACATCACTTTTGATAATAAAGAAGAAAAGAAAGAAGATCTGGTGGATGAGCAGACCTTGCAACTGCGCAAGGTTTTGAAAACGCCGCTGGAAGACCTCGACCTTTCTGTTCGTGCATTCAATTGCCTGAAGGCCGCTAAGATCAATTCTCTGAGCGAACTGGTGACTTACGAACAGGAAGACCTGATGAAATTCCGCAACTTTGGACAAAAGTCTTTAGCTGAGATTGAACAGGTGCTTGGAGAAAGGGGCCTGCACTTTGGAATGGATTTAGGTAAGCTGAAAATTGATGATGAATAACCAGAATGGTTTGGAATTTGCTCTGGACGGACTCAATATTTTTTTTCGAAATCGGGGAATTTTTCAAATTTACTAATTGATAACTTAAGTCTTGTAATTCCTGACACGGTACAAGGCTCAAAAACTACACGTCATGCGTCACGGAGATAAAATCAAGAACCTTAGCAGGACTGCTTCGCACCGAAGAGCCTTGCTTAGCAATCTTGCAAGCCAGTTGATCACTCATAAAAGAGTGGTAACAACCCTAGCCAAAGCAAAAGCTTTGAGAGTATATGTTGAACCACTTATCACCAAAGCAAAGGAAAATACGACACACCAGCGCAGAATCGTTTTTAGCCACCTGCAGGATAAAGAAGCTGTCACTGAATTGTTCTCCACGGTTTCTGAAAAAGTAGCTGGCCGCCCTGGTGGATATACCCGCATCATAAAATTAGGCGCCCGGGTTGGTGACAACGCGGAAACGGCCTTGATTGAGCTGGTTGACTTTAATGAAATTTATGGCAAAGGGAAAGGCGAAATAAAAGAAGGAGCAAAGAGAACACGCCGAGGTTCCCGCAAGAAGGCAACAGATAAAGCAGATGAAGCTATTGACACAAAACAGGAACCAACAACGGTTGCAGAGGCGCCAGCGGCAAAAGAAAAAAAAGCCACGAAATAAAATGATAATTCCTTGAAATATTTACAAGCTGCGCAAAATATGCGCGGCTTTTTTTGTGCGATTTTTTAAATCTAAAAACCACGCAAAACTGAGGAATGAAAATGACCATACTTGAAAACCCATGAAATCTGAGCCGAAGGAGAACTTGTTAAGAAATAATATCAGCAAACAGTTTGTAATTTCTTTTCTTTGCAAAACTTATTTCAATAAATGCCAGCAACGCACTCGTCACAACCGGCTGTATTACTTCTTGCAGACGGCACTGTTCATCACGGAAAATCATTTGGAAAGATTGGTACCACATCCGGCGAAATTTGTTTCAATACCGGCATGACTGGCTATCAGGAAGTCTTCACTGACCCGAGCTATCTTGGCCAGGTGCTGATTATGAATAGCGTGCATATCGGCAATTATGGCGTGATGGACTCCGATGTGGAATCTGATAGCGTGAAGATTCGCGGGCTCATCGGCCGCAACCTGGAAGAACAGTTTTCGCGCAAACAGGCCAAAGGCTCGCTGGACAATTACCTGAAAGCAAATCATATTGTTTGCATTGAAGGGGTGGATACGAGGTCATTGGTTTCCCACGTGCGCACCAAAGGCGCCATGAATTGCATCATATCATCAGAAATTACAGAGCTGGAAAAATTAAATGCAGAGTTGAGCAAAGTGCCGTCCATGAACGGTTTGGAGCTTGCCTCTCAGGTTAGTACAAATGCAGAATATGAGCTTGGCAATACCCGCTCTGAAATTAGAATCGCAGTGCTTGATTACGGTGTGAAGCAACATATCCTCAAATGCATGGTTGACCGGGGGGCCTATGTAAAAGTGTACCCAGCGAAAACTTCTTTCCAAAAATTAAAAACGTTTAACCCAAACGGTTATTTTCTTTCAAACGGCCCGGGCGATCCCGCTCCTATGGATTACGCGATTACAACGGTAAAAGAAATATTGCAAGCCCAAACGCCCTTATTTGGAATTTGTCTCGGTCACCAATTGCTTGCGCTAGCAAATGATATCCCCACATTTAAAATGCATCATGGGCATCGGGGTTTGAACCACCCTGTAAAAAATATCATTACGGGCAGATGTGAGATCACAACACAAAATCATGGATTCGGAGTTGAACTCAGTGCTGTACGAAAGGCAGAGGGTATTGAAGTCACCCATGTTAACCTCAATGACGATTCGATAGAAGGGATAAGATTGAAAGACAGGCCCGCATTCTCCGTGCAGTATCATCCTGAAAGTACACCCGGCCCGCATGACAGCCGTTACTTATTTGATGATTTTCTCGAACTCATAAGAAAAAATCAAAACTAGTTATAGAAGCCCTTGAAATTTCAGTAAGGACTTTATTTGAATTAAATTTAATGCATGAAAATTGCAATTATCAATGGGCCGAACCTGAATTTACTTGGGACCCGGGAGCCGGAAGTCTACGGCAGCAAGACTTTTGAAGCATTTCTTAAAGAACTGCAATCAAAATACCATTCGGTGGAATTCAGCTATTTTCAGAGCAATGTTGAGGGAGAATTGATCAATGAACTGCACCGGGTTGGATTCTCCTACCGGGGTATTGTGTTCAATCCCGGAGGCTATACGCATACCTCCGTTGCCATTGGAGATGCGATTGGGGCAATAAAAGCCCAGGTGATTGAAGTGCATATTTCAAATGTGCATGCCCGTGAGGAATTCAGGAAAATTTCCCTTGTGTCTGCAAAATGCAAAGGAACAATTTCCGGACTAGGGATGAAAGGATATGAACTTGCACTAGAGTATTTCTTAGATTAACACCTGATTATTGCTGCGACCAATGCAAGAAGACTGGAAAAAGTCCTTTTGTATGCATCGTGCTCCGCTGTCAAGGAATCGGGAGAGTCGACTAGAATCTAATTGGTAATTAAATCATAAGAAGACGCGCAGCAGCAGTGCGAAGCCTGTGTCCTGCTTAGGTTCTGCAGTTCTTTTCAAAATATGCAGCCCATTAGATGTCCAAATGGAGAATACTTCCCCTTTTTTTCTTTTCACGACTTCTTTTTCAATTTCAGGCATCAGCACGCCACGAGCCACCCATCCAATATCGCCTTCCGTGGGGCCTTCCCCGCCTGTGGAATAGGTTTTTGCCATTTGCTCAAAAGTGGTAGTACCGTTTTTTATTTTTGTGATAATGGAGTTTCCAAGCGAATCAATAAATTTATGGCTGAACAGAGTAGTGTCAATAAATATCTGGCTCACTCTATAAAATAGGTTAGGGGATCTGGCTAATACCTGTACCAAAAACCTGGAGCCTTGCTGGTCATAAGGCCCATACACTTTCTTTAATTTAGCTGTGTATGCAAGACTATCTGCAAGGCTATGGAAAAGGCTGGTTCTTGTTACTATAATGGTATCAATCTTAAATTTTCTCTTTAGTATTTGTTTTGCATACAAGGGCGAATTCGGCGATTTTTCCAATTCCGTTTTCATCTGCGCGACCGTCATTTTCTGCGCTTGGGAGACCAAAGCAAAAGCACAAACACAGGCAAGCAAGAAATATTTTTTCATCTGTCAGATTTGTTTTTTTTGGATCAAAGAAATTAATCCGCAATAATAATAGGTTTATCTGAGAGAAAGGGGATTTTATTTTTTCCTCAAAAAGAACCCGACTTATCGAATTTGAATTCAATTTTTTTTTAAAGGTGAGATAAACTATAGTGTCCCGCAGCATTGCTCAAGGGAACCGCCCGGTAGTTCCCTGTTTATCCAGTTCCACAACGGGGTCAACCACACGGATAGTTAAAATAACAGGTAAATCAATAAATTGGAATGATTTTCGTTTTATTATTAAAGATTAAATTTACGGGGCCATGCGGTTGCTTTTCCTATATTTTTTACTGATTTCCAGCAGTAGCTTTTCGCAATGGAAGAGCTATAAAATTGGACCTAAAGGAGATACGCTGGATTGTATTGACAAAAAGGACCAGAAGCAAGGTAAATGGGTTTTGCATTTCGATGAATTGCGCGGTGAGCCAGGATTTGAAGAAGAGGGCGTATTTAAGGATAGCCGCAAGGAAGGCACCTGGCGCATATACAATCTTGAAGGTGATTTAACCGGACTTGAATATTTCAAATGGGGCAATAAGGATGGGGTTTGTCAGTATTTCACTAAGACGGGAGAGCTGTTGCGTGAAGAAAGCTGGAAGGCGCTGAATCCAGACAAACT
>DATMMJ010000466.1:0-7447 GCA_035569795.1 Puia sp.
AGCGGCGGGCTTGTCTTTTATTCAAATATTTTGCAGTTTCGGCTATCCGGAAATGAAGGGTTCAAATTTTATCCAAACCCGGTCGATAAACTGTTGATTGTGCAGATAGGCAGTGTAGCCAGCCTGCAAATACTAAATTCAGCAGGTACAGTCCTGCTTAGCAAACAGCTGCAAAGCGGTGTGCAGGTTATCAATGTATCTTCTCTGGAAAAAGGCGAATATCTGCTGCGGGTGGTCGATAAGGAAAATAACCGCTTTGTTCTTGAGCACCTTTTAAAGAACTGATTGAAACGCGGTTATGAAAAAATTGGTCGGACTACAAAATAGTATTGCATAATTGATTTCCATCAATTATCTTTACCTCGGTTTTTCATAGGATATTGGATTTTAAACCGGGGTTGAATTTCTATTCATGCCCCTTTTTCATTTTAGCCAGTACATACTCAATTATATAATATATAACAACGGCCCCACCTAAGCGGGGCCGGTTTGGTACTAAACCCATAATAACCCAAAAAATTTATCCTGCTGCCTGCACTTCTTTAATTTTCTCGCGAATCTTGGCTTCAATCTGCGTTGCCAGCTCAGGGTTATCGTGCAACAGCTGTTTGACCGTATCACGCCCTTGGCCTAGTTTATCGGAGCCATAACTGAACCAGGAACCGCTTTTTTGTACTATGCCCAGTTCAACTCCCATATCTACAATTTCACCCATTTTAGAAATGCCTTCACCAAAAACAATATCAAACTCTGCTGCACGGAATGGAGGTGCTACTTTATTCTTTACTACCTTGACTTTCACACGGTTACCCACTGCTTCTTCGCCATCTTTGATCTGAGCCATGCGGCGTATATCCAGGCGCACAGATGCGTAAAACTTTAACGCATTGCCGCCTGTGGTAGTTTCTGGATTCCCAAACATCACCCCGATTTTTTCGCGCAATTGATTAATGAAAATACAAATCGTATTTGTCTTGCTGATGGTAGCAGTCAGCTTTCTTAATGCCTGTGACATCAACCGGGCATGTAATCCCATTTTACTGTCTCCCATCTCGCCCTCCAATTCGCTTTTTGGCACGAGCGCTGCTACCGAGTCAATCACTACAACATCCAATGCGCCGGACAATATTAAGCGGTCAGCAATTTCCAATGCCTGTTCTCCGTAATCAGGCTGAGAGATTAGCAGGTTGTCAATATCAACACCCAATTTTTGTGCATAGGAGCTGTCGAAGGCATGCTCAGCATCAATAATTGCACACATACCACCTTTCTTTTGTGCTTCTGCTATTACATGCGTGGCAATAGTTGTCTTGCCAGAAGACTCCGGTCCGTAGATTTCAACAACGCGGCCACGCGGAAGACCGCCGACGCCCAGGGCCACATCAAGCCCAATCGAGCCGGTGGAAATTACATCCATAGGCTCCTGGCTCTTTTCATTCATCATCATCACACTGCCTTTCCCGTAGTCTTTATCAATCTTATCAATCGTTAGCTTTAAAGCCTTTAATTTTTCTGCGTTTGACATGGCGTATTATTTTTTGTTATTCAAAATTATTGATTCGTCAAAGGTAGAATAATTATTTTATGCACACTAATTTATTTAGTATTCAAAAACTAATTTTTTTGGATTTTGGAGATGGAGGCAAACTCCCCGCTTTAGTGAAGGGCGGACTCGACGAGGGATCAGACCAGAGCGGCACTTAAAAAAAAATCTACATGCCCTACTCAGAAACTATTAAGCGGAAAGAAAACTAGTATTAAGACCTCATTAAACCACTTGTGTGGGATGTTTTTGACTCCTGGGGGCCCGATCCCGAAATGATTTCCATCACCTGTTTTTAGCCGCAGCCCAGGCGTCCATTTTCTTTTCCAGCACTTCCAGGGGCATGGCACCATCTTTTAATATCTCGTCATGAAAATCAGCGGCACTGAATTTGTCCCCAAGCGCTAACTCGTATTTACTCCGCAGTTCCCTTATTTTCAATGAACCGATCTTATAACTCAATGCCTGCCCGGGAATTACCATGTACCTCTCAATTTCTGCCGTTGCAGCTTGCTCCGTGATGGCTTCGTTATCCATCATGTATTTTATTGCCCCCTCTCGTGTCATATCTTTAGTGTGCAAGGCGACATCCACTACTAGTCGTATAGACCGGTGGATCTCGAATCTGAGTTCTCCCATATATTGGTAAGGGTCTGTGTAAAGCCCAAGGCCCTTACCCAGCGATTCGCAATACTCAGCCCAGCCTTCCACATACGCGTCGTTGCCTCCAAAGCGGCGGAATTTTGGGAGCAGCGTATCTTCCTGTTGCAATGAAATCTGATAATGATGGCCTGGGATCGCTTCATGTAAAAAAAGCGATTCCATTCCGGTCGAGGTATTAAAGCTTGCCGCATCCAAAATTGGGACATAGAATATGCCAGGCCTCGTCCCATCGGCAGTGCCTTGAAGATATTCTGCACTTGCACTGGCGGCGCGGAAAGCTTCGGTCTGCCTGATCTCAAAATGAGCGCGTGGCTCGTGGGTGAACATTTTTTTAAGGTTAGGCTCGATTGTCCGGTGGATCTTTTCAAATGCGTCCAGGATTTGACCAGGTGTTGCAAAAGGCATGAATTTTTTATCTGTCTTCATGTACTGGAAAAATGCTGCCAAATCTCCCTTGAAGCCGACTGCATTTTTCACGCTGTCCATGGTCATCCGGATCCTCGCCACTTCGCTCAGTCCGGTCTGATAAATTTCTTCAGGAGATTTGTCGGTTGTCGTCTGATCTTTTACTAAAAAACGATAATAAGCGTCCCCATCAGCCAGTGCATTGACCCCAGAAGTAGTTCTTGCTCTAGGGAGATATTCGTCTTGTAAAAAATCTGCCAGTCTTTTATAGGCGGGGGCGATCCGCTGAGTGATCAGCATTGTATATGCTCGCTCTATTTTTTTTGCGTTGGTAGAATCAATCCCTGGCGGAATTTTTCTCACTGGACCATAGAAAACGCTTTTCTCCAAATCTGTTGTCGCCATTGCCTGTAGCTGGGGAATCATTTTTACTACGATAGAATGAGGCAGCACATAATCTTGGGCGATACCTTTGCGGAAATATACAATGGCGCTGTCTGTCCAGGCACTGAACGAGGTAGCGCGCTCCTCCCAATCTGCATAATCTTTCATGGTGTTAAAAGGCTGTGCACTTTCCCCGCTTCCAAACTGGCCCATCGTTAAAGGCAATCCGGTGAACTGGTTGCATGGGAAATAATTTTCACGAAAGCGCAATCTTTGGGTATTCATCTGGAGCTCTCTTTTTATGATATCATAGCTGATTCCATCGTTTTGGTTCAAACGCCTGCGAGGGAACAGGCGCAGTGAGTCAAGATAATTTGTGTAGAAAGTCCTTAATTTGGCAATATAGCTATTGGTAAAATCAACCGGAAGTAAGTTGTTATAGCGGCTATCCCCATTTTGAGTGGCCTCAATCGGAAAAAGCCTCATCCTTGACTCATAATAATTGTCCAAAAGTCTGGCAAGCTGTTTGTTATCAGTAGTAGCAAATTGTTTTTTGTCCATCAGTTTGCAGGAGTACCAGGAGAAGAAAAAGGAGATAAGAATAGCCGGGAGAAGGAGACGATTCATAAGAAAATTCATGGAAATAAAGCTAAGGAATATTTTTTGTGTTGAAAACGTATCTTTGCGCGAAATACAAATCACAGTTTTTGTGTTTATTATAGATCATTATTAAAAACAATTCCATATGAAGTTTTCACAAATTCTTTTAGCGGGTATTTTCACCGTCTTTTTATTTTCATGCGTGAGTAACAAAAAATTCAAATCTGCACAGTCGTCAGCACAAGCAAAGTATGATTCTTTAAATGGTGTCTATGCCAAATTGCAGGCCGATCTGAAAAACTGCAATGATCAGAATCTCGACAATGCCAACAAGAGAGCGATTCTGCAGGCACAGGTTGACGAACTCAATAAGCAAATTGCATTTTTGAAGGAAAACAACACCCAGGCGCTAAAACAATTGCAGGATATGTCAGTTATCACTGGCGCACAGGCTGAGAGCATAAAAAAATCTATGGAGAATATGGGAGCTAAAGATGCTTACATACAAACACTGCAGCAAGCCATCGCGCATAAAGACTCCCTCAACATGGCGCTCGTAATGAATTTGAAAGGCGCTGTGGGAAACCTGGATGATAAAGACATCAATATCAAAGTAGACAAAGGAGTAGTGTACATTGACATTTCAGACAAGCTGCTTTTCAAGAGCGGCCGCTATGAAGTGACCGCAAGAGCAAACGAGGTGCTTGGCAAAGTGGCGCAGGTTCTGAAAAACCAACCCGATATTGAATTTATGGTAGAAGGTCATACAGACAATGTACCCTTTAAAAGCAATGGCATTTTGATGGATAATTGGGACTTAAGCGTCAAACGCGCTACCTCTGTCATAAGGATATTACAGAATAAATATGGGATCCCGCCTGCGCACATGACTGCAGCGGGACGCAGCGAATACATTCCTGTTACTACCAACGACTCTATGGAAGGCCGTGCTGCCAATCGCCGTACAAGGATTGTGATACTTCCGCAGTTGGACCAGTTCTTCAAGCTGATGGAACCGAAATAATAGCGTTAGGATTCCCGATATTTTATAAGCCACCAGCTGAAGGTGGCTTTTTTTATAGGGGAATTGCCTTATTTCAAATTAATATCTATTGCTTTTCTTGGCCTTTTGAAACCTTTCCAATCAGTTTATAACAGAAACAGCGTTATAGCAGCCATAGCAATCCCAATATCCTAGAATGACGAAGATGAAAAGCCGTTTCACAAAATATTTTTTTGCCTTAACTCTATTTTTTCCTGCTGTCATAACATGCGCACAAGGGCCTTTAGCTGAGAAAGGCATAATTGATCTTCGAAACCAAGCCTTTTGTGAAAAGCCCATTTCTTTAGCAGGGGAATGGCTTTTTTTCTGGGGCCGCTTGAGCACGCCTGGAGATACGGCAAAAGCAAACTCTTGTTTTGTTCACTACCCCTCTTTATGGAAACAGGACACAGTAAGTGGCAAACTCCTCCCTTCGCAAGGATATGCCAGTTACAAGTTGACTATTGTCCTACCAAAAAATCGACCTTCGCTTGCCCTTGAAATGAGAGATGTGTACTGCTCGTACGCCTTGTATATTAACGACAAGCTTGTTGCGCAAAATGGGAAGCCAGGCAAAACTGCTGCACAGTCCAAACCGTTTTGGGATACGCGTGTTGTAGACATACCAGAAGGGACGGATTCGGTTTCCCTAATTCTGCAAGTTGCAAATTTCTGGCACGCAAAGGGAGGAGTTTATAAGGATATTTTAATTGGGAATCGCGACGAAATTGTACTGAAATACAATAAAGAGATAGCATACGGATTTGTGCTCGCTGGATGTCTTTTTATGGGTGGGCTGTTGTTCTTAGGGCTTTATTTTTTTGGGCGACAAGACAGCGCCATTCTTTTCTTCGCTCTTTTTTGCATTAGCTACAGCTACCGGATGATCGGCGCAGACCCTTACGTGCTGCACGTCTTGTTCCCGGGTTTAGACTGGTTTATCACTATCCGGTTGGAATATCTAAGTATCTCTCTCTCTATTGCTTTTTTTGCCTTATACAGCAACCGCCTATACAAAGAAGACTGTAATGCATCGATTATAAAAACCATGGTGGCGATATGTTTATTATATGCAATTATTATTATAGCTACGCCTACCCTCGTGTTCACCCGTTTGATGTCCGGCTTTCTTGGTATAATGTTTTTATATGGGGCCTACGCGCTCTATGTTTACGTGCGGGCAACTTTGCATAAGCGGATAGGATCGGTCTATGCACTCATCAGCAGCGTGGTGCTGCTGTTCATTTTTATTTGGTCTGACCTCAATTATTTCCACATTGCACCACCTCTGAAGGCTCTGGTGTTTGCCAGTTATATCATTTTTTTCTTTCTCCAATCTCTGGCATTGTCACAGCGGTTTGCTCATTCTTTCAAATTGGCTGCTTTGCAGGCGCAGCAGGGATTAAATGCTAAAACGGAATTTCTTTCTACCATGTCTCACGAAATCCGCACTCCCTTGAATTCGGTTATAGGCATGGCGCATTTGCTGAAAAAAAATAAGCCGAGACCAGACCAGCAGGAGAACCTGAATGTGCTCTATTTCTCCGCCAACAACCTTTTATCCATTGTCAATAATATTCTGGATTATAATAAAATTGAAGAAGGCAAGATTTATTTTGAAAATATCCCAATGGATTTATCTTTCATAGCAGGCAATATCATAGCCGGGTTGAGATCCGTCGCTGAAGAAAAATCCATCGAGCTGAAATTACTGGTAGACCCGAGGCTAAATAAGAAATTGATGGGTGACCCGACAAGGACAAGTCAGGTCATCAATAACCTGGTGCATAATGCCATTAAATTTACTGAAAAAGGGTCAGTCTTGCTTTCTATCAGTGCAGATGTCTTCAGCCAATCATCTGTTTCAGTTACCATAAAAGTCGAGGACTCGGGTATAGGTATAAGCCAAGACAAACAACTGATAATTTTTGAGCGGTTCACACAAGCAGACTCTTCCACATCGCGCACCTATGGTGGTACGGGCCTCGGACTAGCTATCACCAAACGTATTTTGGAATTACAGGGAGTGCAGTTGAGATTAGAAAGCGAGCCCGGCAAGGGTTCTGTTTTTTATTACACGCAGACTTTTGTGATAAGTGCAGAGGATCTAATAGTGCACAACGCGGACAAGGAATTTGAAAAAGATTCAGCAATGCTTCAGGGCGTTTCTATCCTGCTGGTGGAAGACAACCTCATGAATGTGCTCGTTGTGCAAACCATCCTGGAAGGCCAGGGTGCTACAATAGATGTCGCCGCCAATGGCCAGGAAGCGCTGGATAAATTTGATACCCATAAACACAAATTGATTTTGATGGACTTGAATATGCCCGTGCTCGATGGATACAAAGCCGCTGAACAGTTTCGCAGAAATGGAGAAACAGTTCCCATCATTGCCCTCACCGCGAGCGCACCCGACGAAGTGGGCAGCGATGCGTATGCTTCGGGTCTGAATGATATTGTGGTAAAGCCATTCAATCCCGAAGACCTCTACCGAGTCCTGCTGTATCATATCAATAAAGCCGTGTGACCAGGGTTCTTTTTCTTAGCGTTCCGAATATGTCGATAATTGTATCATTTGAGCAACATGCGTTTATATTTGCAGCAGCGCTATGGCCAGAAAAAAAATAAAAAGCAATATCTGGAGAACATTATTTTTTGTGTTGATTGCTTCGATACTCACGATGGCTGCCTTTACAGGCTACGATTGGTGGCTGGAGAGAAAGGCACACTTTGTTCGCTATCCTGAATTTGGGGTAGACATCCCCGTTAATTATCCTATTCATGGAATTGACGTATCCAAGTACCAGAAC
>DATMMJ010000467.1:0-10885 GCA_035569795.1 Puia sp.
GGATGCCATAAGACCCAAATTTTGCAGATAATGGCACAGACCGGATTTGCTTAATGTTTGTGGTGATGTCATCTCCTTCCACGCCATCGCCACGTGTTGCCCCGCGGACCAACAGATCATTTTCATAAATCAGGGATATGCTTGCACCGTCAAATTTTGGCTCCACACAGTATTCAATATTTTCCAGTCCGGTAAGCTCTCTGGCTTTCCTGTCCCAGTCAAGTAGATCCTCCCCATTATAGGAATTTTCCAGGGATAGCATGGGCACGAGGTGTTGTACCGTGGGGAAATCTTTTGTCAATCCCTTTGCTACCCGTTGGGTGGGGGAATCAGGCGAAACAAGGCCAGGCTCTTCGCTTTCCATTTTTTGCAGCAGTTTATACAAAGTGTCATATTCAAAATCTGATAGTAAGGGATCGTTCAGAATATAGTACCTGTATTCATGGAAGCGCAGCACATCGCGTAACTTTTCCACTTGTTCTGTTTTAAAAGAATCTTTTCGTGCTTGCTCAAGCAAGCTCTTGCTCAGGTTTTGCAGCGTTAGGGTTTGTTGTTGCGAATACATGGCTTTTGTTTGATATGGTAAAATTAAGAGAATGCATCCAGTGCTGGTTTATTTGCAACTTAAGCAGATTTACAAAAAATAGTTGTGATAAATTAAATGAGAATATTAAATTCGCCATCCTGTTACTCAAAAAAACAACGAACCTTTTACAAATGCCAGTATCTACTACGATGACAGCCCAGCAAAAAAAGATAACGACGATTCTAAAGCAATTGAAAAGCGATGGCACCATTGGCGTTTCGGTTGATTGTGTGATTTTTGGATTTGATGAAAATGAATTGAAAGTGCTACTGATAAAGTCCGATCTGGAAAAATATGAAGGCAAATGGTCATTGCTTGGGGACCTTGTAAATAACCATGAGGACCTGAATGAAGCGGCCTACCGGATTTTAAAAGAAAGAACGGGAATGAATGATGTGTATCTGGAAGAAGTGAAAGCTTTCGGAGAAGTGGGGCGGCATCCTGCTGCCAGAGTGGTGACTATTGCATATTGCTCGCTGATTAATATTCAGCACCATCAGTTAAAGATACTCGCAAACGAATTGCATTGGCACAACGTTGGTTCTTTGTCGAATATGGCTTTCGACCATAAGAAAATATTGAACTTGTGCTATGAGTGGCTGCAGAAGCGTATTCAGGAGCATCCCCTTGGGTTCAGTTTGTTGCCAAAAAAATTCTCACTCCGAGAGCTGCAGAACCTCTACGAAGCTATCTTAGGCGTAAAACTGGACAGGAGGAATTTCAGGAAAAAATTCTTTTCCATGGGCTTACTGGAAGACACTAAAGAATATGAAACAGAGGTACCACACCGCCCGGGCAAACTGTACAAGTTCAATTATGACAAGTACAAAAAGAAAGAAAGAAAGAAATGGTTTGGGATAGATTTTTGATGCATTTTTTAATTTAAGAATGCATCTAACGCAATAGTTGGACGTCCCGTATTATCAAATGCCCCGAGGGAATATCCATTCCAGTTGGTAAAACATTCTGGTTCCCAATAAAGCACTCCAAGGCCCATGTTTTTTGGTACAGCCCTTGTTTTAGCAATGATATCCGCTAAAAACGACCGGCAGGTAGCCGGATCACCAACTGGCATCCCCGCTTCTACAATCATTACCGGTTTACCATACCTTGAAACCATATCGTTCATGTTGGCCAGGCACGCTGCGTTCACACTCATCCAGCTGGCTGCACCTCCGCTAGAATAGGAGGGATATAGCGACATACCGATGATATCCCATTTGGCGTTATTGGCTTTAAGCCCGTCAAACATCCATTCGAACAAGCTGTTATCAAAACCGTTTGAAATATGCACGATTACTTTTGTTGAATCGCTTACGGCTTTGATCGCACTGTACCCCGAATTTACCAGAAGTGCAAAGTTCTGCATGTTGGTTGATGCCCGCCCATCTTCCCATAACATGCCATCATTTGTTTCATTGCCAACTTGGGCCCAGTCAGGAGATATGCCATTTTTTCTCAGCGTGTCCATCAAAAGGAAAGTATAATTGTACACTGCTGAGTCCAGGGCGGAGAGCGTCAGAGCATTCCAGGCCGCAGGCTTGGTTTGATGTCCAGGGTCTGCCCAAACGTCACTGTAATGGATATCAATCATGATTTTTAAGCCCAGACTTTTTGCGCGAAGCGCCTTATTCAAAACATCGGTCGTATTGCACCAGCCGTCCGTCGGATTGACCCACGCCCGAAGCCGGAGAGCATTCATACCCAGATTTTTTAGTATTTGCATGCAATCTCTTTGTGTTCCAGTGCTATCGTAGAATTTGATATTGTCAGATTCCATTTGGGTGAGCCAACTCATGTCCGCGCCTTTAATAAAATTTAGGTTAATGACCGTCGTATCCGTTTTAATGCTGGAAGTCGAAGCATTTTTTTTGCAGCTTATGCAAGTATAGAAGAAAAGAAAACAAATAAGGCAAGTTCGTTTCATGAAACCCAAAATTTGTAAGTATACAGTGCGGTTGAACCGGTCTTCGGTAAATAGATAATAGTGCAATCGTTTACATCACAAGATATATTTTTTTATAATTCGGCCGAATATTTTACCAGGTTTTTTTTCGCATGGATGATTCCCTGAAAATGGGAATAGGAGGAAGAACAATTTTCTTTTGAGCTAGAGCAGGATATCCTTTTTGTTCTATGAATTGCAAAAGCATCTTGAAAGCTTCTTTGCCCATCAGAACGGTCTGCTGATCTATGGTTGAAAGCGTGGGAGTGATGTGTTCCCCAAACATTTCATTGGCAAACCCGAAAACCCCGAATTCTTCCGGTATTTTTAGTTTATTATCTTTTAACTCCTTCATTACACCTAGGGCGGTAAAATCCTCAGCAGCAAAAACAGCGTCAGGTCGCATTTTAAGAGAAAGAAAATGGAGCGCAGCATTTCTTCCGGATTCTATGGATACATTGCCAGGATAAATATATTTTTTTTTCACTTTTATTTTATTAGCATGCAGGGCCCCCAGGTATCCCTTCAGGCGGTCATCAAAAACTTTTATATTTTGAGGCCCGGCAACATGAGCTATGTTTTTGTATCCTTGTTTTATTAAATGTTCAGTTGCAATAAATGCGCCCCGGTAGTCATCAATCACAACGGAAGGCACGCCAATAGTGTCATTAGCCCGGTCAAAGAAAACAAGCGGGACCTCTCTTTTTTGCACCTGAGCAAAGTGAGAATATTCCTTTGTATCTTTTGCGATTGAAACAAGGATGCCATCAACACGTGCTGCCAATAAGGTTTCTATCCCCTTTACTTCATGCAGATGGGATTCATTTGACTGAAAAATAAGTACATTATAGCCATGTGAATTTGCCACACTTTCAATGCCATGAACAACGGAACCAAAAAAATTAATCTCTGCGCTGGGCACGATCACTCCTATCATATGGGTTTTGCCGGAGCGAAGGGAGGAAGCAACCTTGTTGGTTTTATAATTTAGCTTATTTGCAATCTTATGAACTAATTTTTTTGTCTTATCGCTGATTTTAGGATGGTTGCGTAAAGCTCTTGAAACCGTCGCCGGAGCAATATTCAATTCTCTGGCAATGCTTGCAATTGTTACTTCGTTAGCCAACTTGTTTATTATTTATTGTACAAGTGTAAATAAAAAAAACATCATTCTAAAGATTTTAAGGATTCCTGTGCAGCATTTGATTTTAAAATGTAGTCATATTTTAAGTGCTTCCATGAATCCTTTTATCTGGCGCGGCTAAAATTAACCTGACAGTGACATTGGAGTACAAATCTTAAGTATGGTATCAGCCAGCAAATATGCATCAAGACTAAAAAAAATGGCATAAAAATTTGGGGAATTAAAAATTTTACATACTATTGCGTATATTTTACACATTTAATGGATTTTTGTTTACTAAAATCGTTCGGGTAAAACAGGGAGGCTGGTTAAAAATTTTTGTTTTTTTTTAAAAAATCCTACATTGTGTAATCGATTGCACCAATAATCGAAAAAAGTGGAATTTCTTTTTTAATTTATTAACTGCTATTATGAAAAAAAAACGAATGCTTGTCAGGGTAGTTGTCGTCTTGCTACTTTTGCTTTCAGGCATATGCACACAAGCACAAACCAAAATTATTTCAGGTAAAGTTACCGACTCCAATAATGGCTCACCCATAGCTGGCGTCTCCGTAATTCCTAAAGGTTCAACCAGAGGGACCACCACCGGCGCCGATGGAGTTTTCCACATTAGCCTGGGCCCGCAATCAACGGTGCTCATTTTTTCTTCAGTAGGTTTCGGGACTCAGCAAATCAATATAGCCGGTGATTTTTTAACTGTATCCCTTACGGCCAGCAATGCAGCCTTAAGCGAAATTGTAGTGATTGGATATGGTACTGCCCGTAAAAGGGATTTAACGGGTTCGATTTCTACGGTAAATTCAAAGGATTTTCAGCAAGGAGCTATTACTACTCCCGAACAATTGATCTCCGGAAAAGTAGCTGGTGTTTCCATAACTTCCAATGGTGGCGCTCCAGGGTCAGGAAGCGTCATTCGTATTCGAGGCGGGGCATCATTAAATGCAAGCAATGATCCCTTGATTGTTATTGATGGGATGCCAATAGAAAACGCAAGCATTTCTGGAGTTGCAAATCCATTGAGCTTAATTAACCCTAACGATATTGAGACTTTTACGGTCTTGAAGGATGCCTCTGCTGCTGCCATTTATGGCTCAAGAGCATCAAATGGAGTCATTATCATTACTACTAAAAAAGGCAGAAGCGGAACACCTGTTTTAAATTTGAATACGCAACTCTCAGCGGGCTCTATTGTAAAGAAAGTGGATGTGTTAACGCCTGGTCAGTTAAGACAATTAGTAAATACTAACGGAACCCCATCATTGATAGCTTTGTTGGGATCTTCCAACACAGACTGGCAAAATGAGATTTATCAAACTGCCATTTCCAATGATAATAATCTAAGCATCGCCGGAGCTTTAAAGAACTTGCCCTACCGGGTTTCTGTAGGTTATCTGAATCAAAATGGCGTTTTAAAAACTGATAATCTGCAAAGGACTTCCTTGGGAGTTAATCTTAGTCCCATTCTCCTAAATAACCATTTAAAGATCGATATCAATTTAAAAGGGTCATACAGTAACTCTATATTTGCTAATCAGGGTGCTATTGGTTCTGCCGTTAGCTTCGATCCCACCCAAAGTGTATATACAAAGAGTACTCGGTTTGGTGGTTATTGGGAATGGCTAGATCCCAATTCTTCTACTGGGCTTAAAGCCTTGTCACCCAAAAACCCACTGGGTTTATTGATAGAACAAAGCGATAAGAGCACAGTAAAAAGAAGTGTTGGCAACGCAATTGTAGATTATAAAGTACACTTTTTACCAGAGCTGCATGCAATTATTACTTTAGGATACGATGTATCTGAAGGAACTGGAACAAAAGTAATCTCCGACAGCGCTGCTTCTAACTATGATCGATTTAAAGATAAGGGCGGAGTATTTCATGGTGGGGTTAATACTCAATATAAACAAACAAAACAAAATACTTATTTAAACTACAGCCTCACTTATGCCAAAGATCTAAATTCGATTGACAGCAGGATTGAAGCACTGGCAGGTTATGAGTACCAGGATTATTTGACCACTAATTACAACTATAATGATGTGACCTATGACGGCACGATTGTTTCTTCACCCACCTATCCGTTTGATAAACCTGAAAACAGGCTGATATCTTATCTTGGAAGAGCCACATACACTTTCAAAAACCGGTATATTCTCACTGGTTCTATTCGCCGAGATGGTTCTTCAAAATTTAGTCCCGCAAACCGCTGGGGAAATTTCCCGTCCGGAGCCTTTGCTTGGAAAATAAAAAATGAGTCATTCCTATCTAATGTAGCTGCCATATCGGACTTAAAAATTCGCGTGGGCTATGGTGTTACGGGTCAGCAGGATGGCATAAATGATTATGATTACCAGTCATTTTATAACTTGAGTACTACTACAGCGCAATATCAGTTTGGTAACAATTTCTACCAAATGTATAGACCAGGTGGTTATTACTTAAATAGAAAATGGGAACAAACGGCAACAAGTAATGTGGCCATAGATTATGGTTTCCTGAATAACCGTGTCAACGGGAGTATTGAATATTATTATAGAAACACCACCAATTTGCTGAATAATATTGCTCAGTCCGCTGGCACAAATTTCTCTAATCAAATTGTAGCCAACATTGGAAGCATGGAAAATAAAGGCGTTGAGTTCACTATTAATTTTCAACCCATACGTTCAAAGAATGTTACATGGGACATTGCTTTTAATGCTACCTATAATGAGAACAAAATCACTAAGCTTACTATTTCCAACGACCCTAAATTTGCCGGCACACAGTATGGCGGTATTTCAGGAGGAACGGGCAACACGATCTTGATTAATTCCGTGGGATACAGCAGAGGTTCTTTTTATGTGTTCAAACAAATTTATGATAAAGAAAGTGGCAAGCCTGTCGACGGTCTTTTTGAAGATATCAATAGAGATGGTATTATTAACCAGAACGATTTGTATAAATATAAGAGTGCTGATCCTAAAGAGTTTTTTGGGTTCAGTACAAATCTGAGCGTACGAAAATGGAGCGCTGGTTTCGTGTTGCGTGCAGACTTCAACAATTACATGTACAATAACGTAGCGTCGAGCACCGGAACACTTCGCAATATCATGAATCCACTTGGTTTACTTAACAATGGGTCTACGGATGTTTTGAATACAAACTTCAGCGGAAACGGTACCAACTATTATATGTCAGATTACTATGTTCAGAATGCGTCATTCTTCAGAATGGATAATTTGAATATAGGATATGATTTTGGCAAAGTATTTAATGAAAAAGCTTCTTTGCGACTGAGCGCCATTGTTCAAAATGTATTTGTTATTACAAAATACAAAGGGCTTGATCCTGAAATTAGCAGTGGAATAGACAATAATTTTTACCCGCGCCCCAGAACATATCTACTTGGTTTAAATCTGAATTTTTAATGCAATGCATGCGACAACTATAAAAAATGAATATGAAAAAAAATATTTTTAAAATAATAATTGCTCTCGGTTCTTTGAGCGGTAGTTTTATTTCTTGCTCCAAAAAGTTAAATCTGCTTCCAACCAATGATATAACCGCGGCGCAAGTATATAGTACCCCTGCAGGCTATGCCCAGGCTTTCGCAAAGGTGTATGGAAGCTATGCGCTTACAGGCAATACAGGCCCAGCCGGTAACGGTGATATTCAGGGGATTGATGAAGGCACTTCGGACTTTGTCCGTTTATATTGGAATGCGCAGGAATTGAGTACAGACGAAGCAGTTTGCGCCTGGGGCGATCCAGGTGTGCCAGATTTGCACGCCATGAATTGGTCTGCAAGCGATCCCATTCTTACAGGACTTTATTACCGGTCTTACTATCAGATTACTTTATGTAACGATTTCATTAACCAGTCATCCGATGCTAACCTCGCTTCACGCGGAATTTCTGGCGCTAACGCCGATACTATCCGCACCTACAGGGCCGAAGCCAGATTTTTAAGGGCATTCCAATATGCTGTGGTAATGGATCTATTTGGTAGTGTTCCATTTGTTACAGAGAAGGATCCTCTGGGCTCTATCTTACCTCCGCAAATCAAGCGGGCTGATTTATTTAATTATATCACAGGTGAGCTGAGAGCAATTGAAAGTGCACTTGTAGCGCCAATGAAAAATTTATATGGTAGGGCAGACCAGGGAGCAGAATGGGCTTTATTGGCACGCCTCTATTTAAATGCTCAGGTGTATACCGGTACGGCAAAATATGACAGCGCCATCATGTATTCTTCCAAAGTAATTGGGGCTGGATATTCTCTGATACCTAATTATACCCAATTGATGCTTGCTGATAACAATCTAAATACCAGCGAATTTATTTTAACTGTAAACTATGACGGCTTAAAAACGCAAGGCTATGGAGGTACAACCTTCTTAACCCACTCGCCAGTTGGGGGATCCATGATAGCCAAAAATTACGGAATAGATGGCGGTTGGTCCGGTAATCGGGTAACTAAGAATTTGATTGATCTATTTCCAGATCCTAATGGCAATGGGGATAAGCGTGCAGAATTTTATACACCCGGGCAAAACCTCGAGATTAATAGTATTCCAACCTTTACTGATGGGTATGCTGTAACAAAATTTAGAAATGTAAGGAGGGATAGCGTTATTGTGGATTCTGTGAAAGTTCCTGCTCAAGGCCAGAGCATAGCTTTCTCAGACATAGATTTCCCCTTATTTCGTCTTGCGGAACAGTATTTAATTTATGCAGAAGCGACTTTAAATAATGGAACTGGTGGAGATCAGACAAAGGCCCTACAATATTTTAATCTCTTGAGGCAAAGAGCCGGGGCTACGGCATTTGGTTCTATTGCGTTACAGGACATATTAAATGAAAGGGCAAGGGAATTATACTGGGAAGGATTCCGTCGCACGGATCTAATCCGGTATAATCAATTTGTAGAAGGCACATATTTATGGCCTTGGAAAGGTGGTGTTCAAAGCGGCACCTCTGTTGCGACATTCAGAAAAATATACCCGATACCTTCTGCAGATATTGCATCAAATACCAATCTAGTTCAAAACCCCGGATATTAAACTTGTGAATTTCCGGTATTTAAGATATAGAAAAAATAAATCATTATGAACACATTATTAAGAAAGCTGGTTTTCATTGGAATGGGAGTGGCCTTCTTTACAGCCTGTAAGAAAGATCAGGCAATTGATTATTTTGAAGGAGGTACTGCTCCTGCATTAACCGCTTCACTGGCTGATAGTATCCCCTTGTCTTACGCAACTGCCAGTCAAAATGCGGTAACCTTTTCATGGGCAAATCCCAATTATCAATTTGGCACTGGAGTAAGCTCTCAGGATGTTTCTTACCTGCTGGAGATCGATACCGTGGGAGCAAATTTTACAAACCCCAACAGACAATCAATTACCATAAGCAAGGATTTAAGTTTAACGATATCGCAATCAACATTCAATTCCTATTTATTGAATCAATTGCTGCTGGTTGCAGCAGTTAAGCATTCCATACAGGTTAGAATTACAGCCTCTATCAATTCTGTTGCTGCCACAAATCTCGCTTCCAACGTGTTAACTTTTGCAGTAACACCATACGCTATCCCTCCTGCTGTTGCACCACCTGCATCAGGTACATTATTTATAGTAGGTGGAGACGCAAAACTTGGTGCTTGGTCTAACCCCGTCCCAACCCCGGCTCAGCAATTCACACAGGTGAGCACTACAGAATACAAAATAACGATTGCTTTATCAGGCGGAGATCCAACCAGTGGAGGGGATCAGTTCTTAATCTTGCCAGTGAATGGAAGCTGGACCAATAAATATGCGTGCGTTGCTGCAAATAATACAAGTGCAGGTGGGACATTTGGTTATAATTGGAATGATAATTTTCCTGGTCCAACCGCTGCGGGAATGTACATAATTGATGTAAATTTTCAAACTGGAAAATACACGGTAACGAAGCAATAGTCGTGCTTGGTAACTAATATAAAAAAAAACATTATGAGATATTTAGCAAAACTCTTTTCAATGGCAAGTGTAATGGCCATTGCATTTACTGCGTGCCAAAAGGTTGCCAGCCTGCCATTTTATCCCCCTGGCAGTGCGCCAGTTTTGAGCAGTAGTGTAACTTCAACAAAACCAGCGCCGGCTGATTCGCTTACCAATGTCATCGCATTTTCCTGGACAAACCCTAAGTATGCAAGCGATTCCTCCACAACTAAATACATTCTTGAATTCGATTCCTCTGGGCGCCATTTTTCTATGGAACAAACCATTGTTCTAACGGGAGCTCGCAAAGACACTTTGACGGCAAAAGCACTAAATAACATCTTATTAGCGCTGGGCTTTGCCTATAATACCACTTATAATGTCGACGTGAGAGTGACTTCTTCTTATGCAAATAATAATGTACAGTTGAGGTCAAACGTATTGACATTGCAAATGACGCCATATGTTGTACCTCCCAAGGTAGGACCGCCAGCCTCAAACGCTTTATTTTTAGTAGGAAGCGCAACCGCTGGTGGTTGGGGGAATCCGGTACCGGTTCCGGCACAGCAGTTTACTCGCGATGATTCGGTAACCTATCACGGTACATTTTATATGAATGGTGGGCAGCAATACCTGCTTTTACCAGTAAATGGTGATTGGAGCCATAAATATGCAGTGCAGGATAATTCTATAGCGGGCCTGAGCGCAGGTGGCGATTTTGGTTATAACGTAGGATCTGCATTTAATGCTAACTTCCCTGGCCCGGCAGCAACAGGGATATATAAAATAACGGTATATTTTCAAAGCGGCAAATTCACCGTAACTGCAGTGAGTAAATATGGCTTGTTGTATGTCCCTGGGGATTATCAGAGCGCTCCCAATTGGACGCCTGCGACTGCGCCGACGCTTGGTTCCCCAAAAAATGACGGCAATTATGATGGCTATATAAATATTACTACGACCGGAGGTTTTAAGTTTACAAGTGAACCGGATTGGAATGGCACTAATTACGGCGACACTGCCTCTAATGGGGAATCTGGCATTCTGGGTGGGAACAATAATAATTTGAATGTTCCTGCTGCGGGCTATTACCATATTTCAGCCAACACAAAAACCAATACCTGGTCGGCGACTGCAGCAAAATGGAGCTTGATAGGCGGCTTTGCAGCCAGTAACTGGAGTACAGATATAGATATGGTCTATAGCGCATCGAACAATAATTGGACTGGCTCCATAACTACGGCTACG
>DATMMJ010000468.1:0-4883 GCA_035569795.1 Puia sp.
GACCGTTGATCTCAACATCGACATGATTGGAAGGATTGACCCCAATCGTAAAAATGGCGATTCAACAAATTACGTGTATGTAGTTGGCGATGATAAATTAAGCACCGACCTAAAGCCCATCAGTGTCGCGGTAAATAAGAAATATACAAAGCTGGAGCTTGATTATAAGTTCAACGACCCAAAAGACCCTGAAAGGATTTATTACCGCAGTGACCATTATAATTTTGCACGCAAAGGCGTCCCTATCATTTTTTATTTTGATGGCATCCATAATGACTACCACAAACCAACAGACACGCCCGATAAAATCAATTACGATATAATGGCAAAAAGAGCCAAGCTGGTTTTTTACACTGCATGGGAAATGGCCGATCGAAACGAAATGCTGAAACGAGATATACCGTTGAATTGATCCCCCGCATGCAACAGGACGCAAAAAATACCGTCATACGTGAAAACAAAACTGTGTACAGATGCGCGGTGATAGCATGTATACTGATAATGGGTGCTTCATTACAAAGGGCTTTAAGTGTCAACAATCTGGTGGTAGCGGCGCGCACAGGAGATATCAGCAAGCATTATGGTGCGACGGTAGTTATTGACTGGAGCTTAGCCTGTGTTATGATGTTCCTTGTTGGGGTTTGGGTCCTGTTCCTAACAATTCCTTTAAGGAAATTGCAACGGCGTGCATGGTGGCAGGGAATAGTTATCAGCCTTGCATTCATTCTGTTTGGCGGTGGTTTCTGGTTTCGATACCCACGGTCAATTCACCTGCCAGGCTTCGTTTTGATAGGCATGATTTTGTTTGTGCCGCTCATTATTTACGCAAGGAAATTCAAGTCACCTTGAGTTTGGCCGAGTTTATTTCGGGTGCAATAGAGATTCAGACTTTGTTGCCTTTAGCATTTTTACAGTCACTATTAACTGGCCGATATGGCGCATAGTATGCTCTGCAGAATGAACAAGCAAACCAATAACAGTTGTAGGAATCTTTTTTCTGCCTATGCTCCGGTGCTCAGTGAGCGTCGCCTCCCGGGTATGCTGCAGTTGTAACATAGCGTCATCAACTCTTTTGCTAAATCTTGCAATCAATATTTCTACAGAAAGCGTATTGCTAAAGGAGTTATTTTCTTCGCTTAATGATTGTAATTGTTCTGCATTAAGGGGTTCATTTCTTGCATAAGTAAAAAGCCTGTCAACCACACCAGATATATGCTGCAGGTGAAAACCTGCTGAAGCGGCACCAGCAGGTTTATCCCATAAAAGTTTATCTGGAAATTCTTCCATTATCTCAACCAGTTCCTCTTTTGCCTGAAGTAAAGCATGTGCGACAGGCTGCAATAACGGCGCGATGTTTTCAACGGGCCCTCTTTGCCAAACTTCCGGTTTGTGACTTGTATTGCTCACAAAGAATTTTCTATTTACATAAAGTTAATAGATACATAACCATTCGTTAAGCAAAGCTTATATATATGCATTTACATTTGGGCTCTTCTTAGTATTGAATTTTGGTTAAAACATTCTTTTTGGTTATTCGCCCTGCTATTCTTAGCGGGGCTTCCTTTATTGAACACTACGCGAAGACCGACATCGTGTACAGATAATCTCAAGAACTTCGGCAAAATGTTTTTAGGACGGGAATTTTTTCTGCCAGTCAAGCATGCCTCCGGCAAGGTTTTTTGTATTTTTGAAACCCAACATGTCTAAAATCAAACAAGCCTGACCGCTTCTGTTGCCACTGCGGCAATAGCAAATTACCTCTTTGTCCTTCCAATCTTCAATTTCATCCAACTGCATGGTCTGCAGTTTGCCGAGCGGCAGGAAAGTACCTCCGATATTGAATTCTGCACGCTCCCCCGGTTCCCTCACATCCAGCAAATACAATGACTCCTTATTATCCATTTTCATTTTCAACTCCTCCGATGTTATTAGCTGCATAAAATCAATTTGAATATTATTGTTGTAACTTATCAGATGTTGAATCCATTTTTCTCTCAGGCTGCCTAACGCCTATCCAAAGATCAACTGTTTGTCCCTGACGTATGCGGTTAGTCTTTTTTTCTTCTGCATCAAAGCGGGCCGGGCTTTGCTGATAAACAAAAGCGTTCAAAGTGTCTGTAATATTCCTGTCAACTATCAATGCACCTAATATCAATCTCCCGGAATCCAAGCGTTTCAGCGCTTCCCGGTAAGTGAGGGCAATAAAATCCGGCACCGGAAACTCGAAGCCGCCAATGCCGTTGCCCAACACTAGTGTAATCTTGCTTCCCTGTTGAATTGGTGTCCCCGGCTTGATGCTTTCAGCGTTGTATAGTTGGTCGAGCACAGAATTCTTTGCGAAATCAGGCTTGAATATGGTATCTCCAATCTGCAGGCCGTACTGGCGCATGATGATGGTTGCATTGCGGAAAGTCATGCTGATAAGGTTAGGCATTTGAATGAATGGGGCAATTGAACGATTGATGGTCAGATAAACCGTTCGGTTCACCTTCACCAGATTATCCCCTTCAGGAAGTTGTTTGATGACTTGCAGTGGCGGGACAGTATCATTATAAGTTGAATCCTGTATCTGCACATCAAAGCCCTGAGATTCCAACGTTTTTTTTGCTTCAGCAAAAGACAATCCGGTAACAGAAGGAATTTTTAAAGTTTCACCATGCTTTGTGAGCAGAGCCAGTGAGCCAATAAAAATAAGCAATAGCAAAAGTACCAGCGCAATGGCAGATAAGATATTTACCCAAAGTGGTTTGCCTGTAATAAACTTTAACACTGAAAAATTTTTAATAAAAGGTGAAAATACTAATAAAAGAGAAATAAGAAATTTCAATTATAAATTCAGCAAATCAACCTAGCACAGACAGCTAATTTTTCATTTCTCATTTTCCTATCTTCACGACTTCTTGGAACTTAAAGCTTCTTCTATTAATGCTGAATAAAATTGTTTCAGCGTCCAGCCCATCGCGTGCACCTGTTGAGGTACAATGCTGGCTTCACTCTGGCCGGGAACCGTGTTTATTTCAAGCATAAAAGGTTCGCCCTGAGCTTCATTATAAATAAAATCAATCCGGACCACTCCGTTGCAGTTAAAAACCTGATACACTTTTTTTGCAGCCGCCCTCACTTTTTCAGCGATGGATTCATCAACTTGAGCAGGAGTAATCTCTTCTGTGAAACCGGGTGTGTACTTTGCTTCAAAATCAAAAAATTCTTTTTTTGTTTTTATTTCCGTGAAAGGCAGTGTAATGATCTCACCATTTGAACGGAACACACCTATAGTAAACTCCCTGCCCGTGATAAATTCTTCAATCAAAATCTGGTTATCTTCTTTAAAAGCTTTTTCAACTGCAGCGCCCAAATCTTCTGAAGCATTATTCACTTTCGACATGCCAATACTGGATCCTCCATTATTAGGCTTTACAAAAACCGGGAATTTCAATTTTGCTGTAATGTCTTGAAGATTGCCGAATTTCCCCTTGATCAAAACCACGGAATTTGCTACGCTAATGCCTGAAAAAGAAGCAACAGCAACAGTGAATCTCTTATTAAATGTCAAAGCAGATACAGCTGCATCGCAGGACGTGTATGGAAGATTCACCAGGTCAAAATAACCCTGCAACTTGCCATCTTCGCCAGGGGTGCCATGAATACCAATTAGCACTGCATCGAAATTCACTTTTTTGCTGTTTGCAACAATTGAAAAGTCTTCTCTGTTGACCGGTGACCTAAGCTCGGAATCTGGCAAAAACCACCATCCATTAGGTGTGATATCAATCTTGTAAATATTGTATTTTTCTTTATCAACATTATTTAGGATTGTGATAGCGCTCTTGTAAGAAATAACCGATTCACCGGAATAGCCTCCCGTTACAAAAGCAATATTGGGTTTCATTTAGCGAATTGTTTTCAGCAAATAAACAAAAAAACCGCGTGTTTAGTATGTATTGAGCAAGGTTTGGTTATTTATAACATTTTGGATGAACGAAAGGATTTGGGTTTGGTATGTGGAATGTGCAAATACATTTATACCGCTGGTAACTAGGGGCTAGGCCGCGCCGGTGCCCTTGATGCTGCGGATATAGAAATAACAAAAAGCCTTTGACGCGTTCTTTCTGGGAATTTTAGGTTATGCTGCATTAAATACTCAAACGGGTTTATCCATAACGATTTTTCATTTGAATACAGCAAATGGGGCGTTGCAGCAAGCGTATAGCTGTTTGGCGTGCACTTAAAATATGTTCACAAGTCTATTATCCGAATCAAAACTACATATCATTTGGATATTTTTCATTTAGCTAATGGAAGCAAGGGATTCATGGAACCACGAGCTGGGCCGATTGCTTCAAAAACAGGAAAATGAGGGGGGGTATCCTAGCCGAAGTATACAAAAAAAAGGGAACTGATTATAATTTATGAAAGTAACATCCATGCCTACCGGAAAACGTCATTGGACTAAAGATATACCTTGTCAAATTCCTTGGAGATTTGGGTTTTTGTGTTCAAATGGAGCCCACTTGAGGGTTTACCCGGTAACATGCAATGCGATTCCCGATTCACAAATTATTCATTTGACGATAATAGTGCACCTCTTAACCGGTGAGATTCAAGACACGGGGCGATTTCTTGGTAACAATTAAAATAAGAAAGGTGAAGGCTGATGCGCCCTTCACCCTTTTATAACGGGAAATATCACCCGCCTGTTATTAGTAGCATGGAAGCTACATTTGCAAAACTTTATTTAAGAAAGTACAAAATTTGATTTCTGGATAGTAAGTTAATAAAAAAATAAAATAGCATCCAAAAATTTTGATATTAATATTTATGCACAATGCCGACTAAATATGCATCTTCTCCTTTTTCGCCAACAGTTCTTCTACAGTTTCTTT
>DATMMJ010000469.1:0-3083 GCA_035569795.1 Puia sp.
AAATTGTGGGATGGCTAAAAAACAACAATTGCGAATATGCCACTCCGTTCATGTATCGAAGCATTAGCAACGACCTCAAAGAAGTGATGGTTAAAAGCGAATACGATATTATTTGTTTTTTCACCCCAAGCGGAGTAAAAAGTTTGTTTGATAATTTCCCAAAATTCAAACAAAATGGCACTAAGATTGGCGCTTTTGGCAATAATACCTCCAAAGCCGCAGAAGATGCAGGGCTTGTCCTGGAAATAAAAGCTCCACAACCTCAGGCTCCTTCCATGGTTTCAGCACTGGAAAAGTATTTGGCCCACTCAATAAAGAAAAAATAGACGAACTCAGTTGGATATTTAAGGCAGCCAAATGGTTGCCTTTTTTGTTGTTCCAGTCTGTAACCGCAAACAATTTCACCATTCAAATCGTTAGCCAAAAAATACAAGCACTAACTCATGGCTGTTTTTTCAAATCGGTTAGCACTAGAATCAAGTCCCTATTTATTGCAGCACGCACACAATCCTGTCGACTGGTATCCCTGGGGGGACGAGGCATTGCTAAAAGCAAAGGCGGAGAATAAACCGATTCTCATTAGCATTGGATATTCAGCATGTCATTGGTGCCACGTTATGGAACGAGAAAGTTTTGAAGACCAGGAGATTGCTGAACTCATGAATGAAAGATTCATCAATATAAAAATTGACAGAGAAGAACGGCCGGATTTAGACCATATTTATATGGATGCTGTGCAGGCAATGACCGGAAGCGGTGGTTGGCCATTAAATGTATTCCTTACCCCGGAGGCAAGGCCATTTTATGGCGGTACTTATTTCCCCCCGAGGCCAGCCTTCAACCGGCCTTCATGGAAAGATGTGCTGTTGAGCATTTCGGAGTCCTTCAAGAATAAACAAAATGAAATGGAGGCACAGGCTGAAAACCTCATCGAACACCTCATTCAAGCAAATTCTTTTGGGCAAAACATAGACAATAAACAATCCAATGATTTTGAGAATTTCTTCAACCCCCGGAATCTCGAAGAGATTTATGCAAACATCATGAAAACTGCAGACGAGGAACGTGGCGGATTTGGCAGGGCGCCTAAATTTCCCCAAACTTTCACGATCCAGTTCTTGCTACATTATTATCATTTCACCAAAAACGAGGGCGCATTAGACCAAGCATGTGTTAGCCTTGATAAAATGATTCAAGGAGGCATATACGACCATATTGGTGGTGGCTTTGCCCGTTATTCAACTGATGAGCAATGGCTTGTGCCTCACTTTGAAAAAATGCTTTATGACAATGCGCTTTTAATTATCGTTCTAAGCGAAGCTTATCAGATTACTAAAAATGAGCTATATAAGCGAACCATTGAGCAAACCGTTGAATTTATCGAAAGGGAGTTATCGTCTCCTAGTGCGGGTTTTTATTCAGCAATTGATGCAGACAGTGAAGGCGAAGAAGGAAAATATTATGTTTGGTCCAAAAAAGAAATCCAGGAAGTTTTGGGAAATGATGCTGATTTGTTTTGCGCATTTTATGATGTTTCCGAAAATGGGAATTGGGAAGGTAAAAATATACTACACGCACCAGTTGGGGAAGAACAGTTTGCAAATCAAAAAAACATTGGCAAAGGGGAACTCCTTCTCGATTTAGAATTACTCAACCGAAAATTACTAGCTAAGAGATCCGAGCGAATTCGCCCGCTGCTCGACAATAAAATGGTTTTAAGTTGGAATGCGCTGATGAATACGGCTTTATGTAAGGCTTCTGCAGCCTTAGGAAACCAAAGGTTTAAACAGATTGCAGTTAGGAATATGGAATTCATGCTGCATAACTTAAAAGGCGATACAACGTATCTGTTTTTTCATTATTTCTCTGGTGAAAGAGCCAAATTTCCTGCGTTTTTGGATGATTATGCTTTTTTGATTGCTGCTTTGATTCAATTGCAGGAAACGACCGCTGATACCTCATATCTACTTAAGGCTAAGGAATTAACAGAATATGTAATCCAGAATTTTGCAGATAATGAAACGAGCACATTTTTCTTTACGCATCGCGAGCAAAAAGATGTGATAATAAGGAAAAAAGAAATATATGATGGCGCTATACCTTCAGGCAATTCTGTCATGGCTTTCAACTTACTGTACCTTTCCATTATTTTTGATAAACCTGAGTGGAAAGAAAGAACAATTAACATTTGCTTTGCAATAGGTCAGATAATAATCAACTACCCCTCTTCGTTTGGAATCTGGGCAACTCTGATGCAGGCAATAACGTATGGTATACCGGAAATAGTAATAACGGGGCAAGATTTTGGAGAAGAACTATTTAAAACCAGAAATGATTTTTTGCATACCTTTATCCCCTATAGAGTATTTCAATCCGCAACCACAGAAAATACAGAATTCCCCCTCCTAATCCGCAAGCCTATCCATGCTAAATCACAAATATTCCTATGCAAAAATTATTCTTGCGGGGCGCCTTTTACAGAAATTGACGAAATAGCCGAAAAATTGGCTGATGTGCAAAAAAATAATGCCTAAAGGCCGCAATAATAAGTACATATCGACCGTTTTGAAATTTATCTGTAATGAAAGTTTTGACTTATAGAAAATAAACTTTAAACTTGTATTTCGATGTTGCGAAAAGATTTTTTTTGCCGAATACCCTTTAATATTATGAAAATGAAAAACCTGTCCCTTCTAACAGCGATCGCCGTAGTATTATTCTCGGCTGCCGGATGTGGCAAAGGAAGCAAGTCACAAAAAGGCTTCGACGATGGCCAACTACATGGTGTCGCTCCCGCAAGTAAATATAATTTAACCAAGCCTCCAGGCATGGTTTATATTCCACCAGGGATGTTCCATATGGGACCCAGTGATGAGGATATAAACTACGCGTATACGGCACGTAATAAAGAAGTTTCCATCAACGGATTTTGGATGGATGCGACCGAGATTACCAATAATGAATATCGCCAGTTTGTATACTGGGTCAGAGATTCTATCGCAGCTACCATGATGCAATATGGTAAAGATGTCGATGGAAAATTTGCTATTGACTGGAAAAAGGCTCAAACCATTAAATGGAAT
>DATMMJ010000470.1:0-5637 GCA_035569795.1 Puia sp.
ATACTCCCTGATATCCCAAGAACTCCAAGTGTCCCATGTCCCACTGTCCCACGAAGAAGTATGGTCCTAATGCGACAATGGGACAGAATTGGATATTATCCTGAATTAAAGTAGTTGCTATTCTTCTTGAGAATTTCATTAATCTTATCAACTGGGTAGTAGTAAATATTACCAATGGATGTAACTGGGATGATGTTGTTATCCCTGTACTCGATTATAGTATTGTCAGAAAGTCCGAAAATTTCCTTAAGGTCTTTGTTGCGGTAATACTTTGTGGGTGGTTTTAGACTATCAATTTTTGAATTCAGTTCATTTATGGAGTTCTGAAGGGGGCGCAATATTTCGCTAATTGATTCAAGGGTCGGGATGGTTATCTGGTTTTGCATTATATTTATTTCTATAATACAAATCTACTACCCGAACTAGCCTATTTACAATTGATTGTCGACAATTGTCAACTATCAAATTTGACAGCTCTTAATTTATCATACAACTTACTAATTAACCTAGTTTGTGCTATTGTATATTTCCTTTTCTTAGTAAAATCTTGGAATTTTGCCATATCAACATTCACTCCATTTATATCCATTTTTTCGTTTTTATTTTTTGTGTTTCGTAGTACCGTGTATTGGAAGTTTTCTTCTATAAATTTACTCCTATGGACGGTATCCTCGAAAGATATCAAACCTGCTTTTTCCAATAAATAAAAGAACAGCATGATATCAACCTTGCTTGCAACACAGACCGCTTTACCAGCCTTAGAGAATTTAATTTCTCCAGTTTGAACAGAGGAATCAATTGTTTGCTCATGGTTAGGTTTATCATCAAAGTCACCGCTTATTGCGAATTTCACGTTTTCTGCAATATCCTGAAGTTCCTCCTTCATTTTTTCCAAAAGCTCCAACTGCCCAGATAAAATGGCAGCTATGTCATCATGAGTAGACTCAGCCATTTCAGATAACTCAGATTTACTCCTTGAAAAGACATAAGATACCCTGTGTGTATCATTGGCTTCATTTATTTTCACTATATGACCCCTTATTAATTCGATATATTTCTCAATCAATTGGGTTGAACAATTTTCTCTGAACTGCGCCAGCAATCGTGTTTTATATTCCATATATAATTTTGGATAGAAATCACTTGGTATCGTTCGTGGCACATTCCCATTGAACAGGTAATCCCGCGTATTGGAGTTAAAGGTTATTCTAACATTAGCAATTCTTTGGATTAGTTTTTTAATTTCACTTGCATTCATCATAATTTATGGGATAAAATAATTAAAGCCATCAACTGATGGCTTTATAAAAATACTAAATGCGGAGGCTTCACCTGTACTTTTCATTTAATATGGCCATATCTCTTCTCACGGACTCATCTAATATTTTGGCGTAATGCTGGGTTTGAAGAATTCTTTTATGCCCCATAGCCTTAGACACCGTTTCAATTGGTACACCTTTAGCAAGAGTAACTGTAGTGCCGAATGTATGCCTACTCACATACCATGTCAGGTTCTTAGATATCCCACACAAGTCGGCAATTTCTTTTAGATAAGCATTCATATTGGAATTGCTTAATCTGGGCAGCAACCTGTTTGTTTCATCGCATCGGGGGTCATTTTTGTATTTATTTATTAACCGCTCAGCTGGCGTTAAAAGGGGGATATTCGAATCGACTTTGTTTTTTTGCCGTTTCGCCACAATCCAGATACATCCTCTACCGTCTTCAATAATATTATCCCAAGTAAGTTTCATGGCATCCACAGGGGCGTATGATGTATAACAGCTAAATAAAAAAATATCTCTAACCAAATCCAGTCTGGAGGTACCAAATTCTTTGTTTTCAATTTTTTCCAGCTCCGCCTGAGTCAGGTAAATAGTTGGAACTTCATTAAGGGTTTCATCATAAATATTGAAAGGGTTTGAGACTATTTTTCCGCGCTTAATGGAATAATTTATCATGACCGAAATATTTCGGATATACTTGACAGTAGTATTATGACCTATACCCCATTTTCCACCATTGGGTCTTTCATTGCGCAGGTAATAATCAAGCCCGAATATGAAATCAGAATTAACTTCACTAAATGACATATCCGATTGATTGTGCTTTTTTTCCAAAAATTCCCTAACAACACTCACCATCCTGACATACTTCTCATACGACCCGACAGCTCTTTCTCTTTTGTCCATTTTTAATTTAAAATCGCTGACATACAGCTCCATGATATCTATGATACTTATTTCTTTCTTTGGTTTGGGCTTTCGCCAAAATGTATCCCTCAATTGGGAAGCTGTGATTTGGGCGTTGGATTCAGTAGAACGCATCATTTGAGTATAAGCATCATCTACTTGCCGTGGGATATCATAAATGAAATTCTTCAGCGATATTTCATTGTTAATCCTAAGTGAGCTTAATAGCCTGTTTGTTATTTGCCAACGTTCCTTGGATATATACCTGCTGGTTGAAAAAGTCGCATTTGTCGCACCCAATATAATCTTGCCATAAATGGGGCAAAGCCCATTCCGTGCTTTATCTGCTTTTAAATAAAAATTTACTTTCAGTCTTTTCATAATCCTTCTATTCTAATTTCTGCAAGTATACACATGAAGGTTACCGATATTCAAGTGATTGTCGACAATTGTCAACTTCTAAACTAGTGGAGGGTAACTGGAAACCAAGGGTAACCATTAGGGTAACTGTGGAATGACGTTTAAAGTGTTTTTTGAAGCACAGCCACTTGACCCAACCAGTTAAAAAATATCGTTATAAATGAGTGGAATAACCTGCCAACAAGGAGATTGAAGAATGACAAGTAAATTATGGGGATGTAAAAAGCCCTCTTTTGAAGGGCTATCAGCGGAGAGGGTGGGATTCGAACCCACGGTACAGTGTAACCCGTACGACGATTTAGCAAACCGTTCCTTTCGGCCACTCAGGCACCTCTCCTTTCGGCTTCGTTGTTTTGAAGGGTGGCAAAAATAATCATTAATTTTTTTTGTACCTAATTGGTTTTATTTTTTATTTTCTTCACACTTTCATTGATTTTTCCGGCTCTCTGGTATTCTCATTGCAAAAAAAACCCGCTCCTTCGAGAGCGGGTATTAAATAATATTCAGAATGATCACATAGCCGCGAGCTGTACTTTTTGTTGAAGTTCGGTAACATTCTCGCGGAACAGGCTATCGGTATCCATCAGATCTTTTACCGTCTGGCATGAGTGGATCACCGTGGTGTGATCACGACCCCCGAAATGCTCCCCAATTGTTTTCAACGAATTTTTAGTGAATGCTTTTGCGAGATACATGGTGATTTGCCTTGCCTGCACAATTTCTCGCTTGCGCGTTTTTTGCAACAACTTGTCATAAGGCACATCATAGTACTCGCACACCATCCGCTGAATAGTTTCAATGGTTATTTCCTTACTGCTTGTTTTTACAAAATTTCGTAACACTTTTTTCGCCAATTCAAGATCAATTTCACGTTTATTGAGCGAAGATTGTGCCAAAAGGGATATCAATGCCCCTTCCAGTTCGCGCACGTTGCTGTTGATATTATACGCAAGATATTTAACGACTTCCTTTGGCATTTCAAGCCCATCATTCTTCATTTTCTTTTCCAAGATATCGATCCGCGTATCATAATCAGGTACCTGAAGATCTGCACTCAGCCCCCAGCGGAATCGGCTCAACAATCTTTCCTGCATGCCATCCAGGTCCTTGGGCGGCTTGTCTGATGACAATATCAATTGCTTGCCCGACTGGTGTAGGTGATTGAATATCGCAAAGAAAGCATCTTGCGATTTTTCCGCCTTGCTGAAAAACTGTACATCATCAATGATCAGCACATCTACCAACTGGTAAAAGTGAATAAAATCATTGATGGCATTATTGCGACTGTGGTCAATAAACTGGTTAATAAATTTCTCGGAACTCACATACAGCACCACTTTATTTTGGTGCAAGCGTTTCACTTCATTGCCAATCGCCTGGGCTAGATGCGTCTTACCTAGACCAACGCCACCGTAAACCACCAGGGGGTTAAAAGAGTTTGCTCCCGGTTTTTCCGCAACGGTTTTTCCGGCCCGGCGTGCAACACGGTTGCAATCACCCTCAATAAAAGAGTCGAATGTGTGCACAGGGTTAAGCTGCGCATCAATCTGCATTTTCTTAAGACCGGGGATCACAAACGGGTTCTTGACGGGGTTGTTTATAATTAGTGGGAAATCCATTTCATTGTTTGAATAAGTTTTATAACCGTGCGCCGGCACATCCATTGTCAAAGGCTTGTTTTGTTGATTGCCGCTGTCCACCATGATGCGATATTCGAGTCTCGCATCTTTTCCAACTAACCGACGCAAAGTCTTTGCCAATAAATTCACATAGTGCTCCTCCAGGTATTCATAAAAAAACTGACTTGGCACTTGTATCACCAGCACATTATTTTTTAATTCAACGGGCTTAATAGGCTCAAACCAGGTTTTGTAATGCTGCCACTCCACAATATCCTTAATTATCTCCAGGCAATTGATCCATACTTTTTCAAACGTTTTGGCCATTATGGTTGCTAAGCAATTTTATATTAAGTTAAAAATTTTTTTAGTATTTTTTCAAAAAAGAAACAGGTTTAAAAAGTTAAGCAGGGGAACGAATATCAAAGTTTTTTGCTGAAAAAAAAATTTTTTATTCTAAGGATTTTTCAATTTGCAAGAGTAGCATATTTCATGCATGTTTTAGACGATTTTTTGAAAAAATTTGTGTACTCAGCAAAATGATATAGCTTGAAAAAATTGTGGCTGGCTGTATATTTTTAGAAGAACGGTAATTTGCTGGAATCATTGGGAAAACATTCTTCATAAAAAAATCAAATTGAGTAAGCAGTTGAAGATACAAATAATTTGATTGCACCAAATAAATAGTTTCTCCTTTTTTAAAAAAAAAATTATACGCCGAATGGTTTGTTTATTATTTATTTTAGGTTCAAAATTTTAAACCCTTATCATAGTGCTTATTACAGAAAAATTGTCTTAAATAAAATCAAAAAAAGCATGAATAAAACCGTTTTCATTTTTTAGTGTCTAAATTTGCGTCCGGATTTACAGATTATTAACCTTAAAAAAATTGCATGAAAAAGATATTTGCGACCGCAGTTATCATTTTTACTACCTATTGTTCCTTTGCACAGAATTCAGGCGTTTTCGAAAAGGGCACAAATGTGATTAATGCAGGCCTTGGTTTAGGCAATGTTTATTGGGGGAGTACCGGTTACGGTAATTCGGGTCTGCCCATCAGCCTCCAGGCAAGTTTTGATCATGGCATCACCGACAAACTGGGAATTGGATACATAGGAGTAGGGGGGATTCTAGGTTATACTTCTACTAAGTTCACAGGTAATAATCAGGGATATAGTTATGCCTATACGGGTACTGGCATCCTTATTGGGGCAAGAGCAACATATCATTTTGCTCTTGCAGGTGCAATAGGCGAAAAACTGGACCCCTATGCAGGCGTCCTATTGGGCTATGTAATCGTGTCCTCCTCTTACTCTTCAGTTTATGGTTCTAATGGCCAGTACAGTAAAGGGAGTGCGGTTGCCGCGGGGGCGTTTGTCGGCGCGCATTATTATTTTGTGCCAAAT
>DATMMJ010000471.1:0-9015 GCA_035569795.1 Puia sp.
CTTTTGCGTAATCATCAAACTGCGTTTTGTAAAGCCATCCCATGGAATTATGGGCTGGTGCACTGTCTGGCTCTTCATACAAAATGCTTTCATATTTTTTAAATGCCTCAGCATAATTGTTATTCTTAATGTCTGATTCCGCTTCCAGATAAAGCTCTTCTGAATTTGCATTCATAATGTATGGTTTTTTACCAGCCCAGTATCCACGCAAAAATCAATGGCGCTACTATGGTGGCATCGCTTTCAATAATATATTTTGGGGTATGGATGTCAAGTTTTCCCCAGGTGATCTTTTCATTGGGCACTGCGCCTGAATAGGAGCCGTACGAAGTGGTTGAATCGGATATCTGGCAGAAATAGCTCCAGAATGGCACGTCATGCCATTCAAGGTCCTGATACATCATCGGAACCACACAAATAGGGAAGTCGCCCGCAATGCCGCCGCCAATCTGAAAAAAACCAACCCCCTTGCCGGTTGAATTGGCTCTGTACCAATCGCTGAGTTGCACCATATATTCAATACCGCTTTTCATCGTGCCGGGCTTGAGCTGTTTTTTTATGATGTAGGACGCGAAAATATTACCCATGGTGCTGTCTTCCCATCCAGGTACTACAATCGGTATATTTTTCTTGGCAGCAGCGAGCATCCAGCTGTCACGAGAATCAATTTCATAATACTGTTCAAGCACGCCGCTTAACAACATTTTATACATATACTCATGTGGGAAAAAGCGCTCCCCCGCACGCTCTGCATCTTGCCATATTTTGAATATATGTTGCTGCAATCTCCTGAAGGCTTCTTCTTCGGGGATACAAGTGTCCGTTACGCGGTTATAATGGCTCTCCAGCAACTCCCATTCCTGGTGCGGGCTTAGATCCCGGTAATTCGGCACGCGCTTGTAATGACTGTGCGCCACAAGGTTCATAATATCTTCTTCCAGGTTTGCACCTGTGCAGCTGATGATATCCACTTTATCTTGACGGATCATTTCAGCCAGACTGATCCCGAGTTCTGCTGTGCTCATTGCGCCTGCCAGGGTAATCATCATTTTGCCTCCTTCGGATAAATGTGTTTCATATCCCTTTGCCGCATCCATTAATGCGGCGGAATTAAAATGGCGGTAATGATGCTGTATAAATTGAGATACCGGACCTTTATGCATAGACTCATTTGCTTTATAGTGTTTGAAATAAGAGTGCAAAAGTAATTTTTTTTTAGCAGCTTATCGTACACTCAGGTTTCACTTTAGAAAACTATAAGCGCCTGCAATATTTTTGTGGACACCCAAGGACTCCGATCCAAAAAACTTTGCATGTGAGACAATAAAAAATCCCGCAACTTGCGGGATTTTATTTACTGTCATGTAAATAGGATAAGATTAGGCGCAATTCTTTTTTGTTCTTTTATAGACAGACCATCCACTGAAACCATTTGATTTGAGCACCAGAGTTTCATCAGCCGATTCCAAAGTAATATAGTAAGTGCTTTGGCCATCTGAAGCCATTTCAAACAAATCAGAAATCCAGCGTTCATTATAATTTAGCCTGAGGTCAGTCATCAGGTTGATTGGAAGCTTGTCTGAAAGGATATTTCTTACCACTCCGATCAATTCCCCATTTTCATTGTAATAGGCAAACATAACCTGGCCGTACATTGTAAATGTTGCCTTAATATAATTGTTTTCCTTTTGCCATCTCACTTCCTTCGCGCTAACAAAATCCCTGCGGAAGGACGATGTTACCTGGTCGTTAATATTGTCATTTGTGTTTGCCAGAGAACTGGTCAATCCAACAGTCAGCATCATTGCAGTTGCAAAAATTAAGCGTTTCATTTTTTTAAGTTTATAATTTTAAGAATTAGTTTTTGTTTCCATTATAAGACACAAGTTTCTTTCAGATGTTGCAGCGTTTTGATTTTTTTTTTAAGATTTTTAAAATGCTGCATGTTTGTTGATTTATTTGACGTGACAAAATTATTTATGTTACAGTATGGAGCAAGTAAATAAGGACCAATGGTCATGGTTGTTAAATTCATTAAGAAACTACGAAGGCAAATTAACCGGGATGAAACGATAGAACACAAGCTGGTAAAGGGTTGTAGCATTTGCCGTTTTGCTCAAACAAGTGGGTGTTAATGATTTCATAACAATAGCCATTGTCTAACGCCAATAAAAGTTTGATTGGAGCCTACGGGAGAAAAATCAATTTAAATGGGGGAGAATTTTTTTTTTGTGATTTAGAATATTATTTAGATATTTGTCTAAATATACAATTATCTAACAAATAATGAATATACTTTTTAAAGCCTTGAATGACGGTACGCGCCGGGAGATACTAGAACTTTTGCGCGATAAAGATCTTTCTGCCGGTCAGATTGCCGATCAGTTCCATATATCCAAACCAAGTATTTCCCATCACCTTGATCTGCTCAAACAGGCAGGGCTGGTGGAAGCCGTAAAAGAGGGGCAGTTTATCTATTATTCATTGAACACAACGGTCGTGGATGAAATAGTGAAGTGGTTCATGCAATTCAAAACAAAAAAGAAATAAATATTTATGAGACAGTTTGTTTTTACCCGCAATGCAGCTATTTTTCTGATTGTACTAGTACCGATTGGGTATCTGGCGTATAACTATGCTAGCTTACCAGAAATCGTTCCCACGCATTTTGGGATTGATGGCAAAGCAAATGGCTTTAGCCCTAAAAAAAACCTTTGGTTTGTCGTGATTTTATTAAGTGCAATTTCGATAGGTGTTTATTTTTTGATAAATAATATTTCTAGAATTGACCCAAAAAAAACAGCGAAGCTTTCTGCCGCGGCATTCAAAAAGATTTCTATAGCATTGGTGATTCTGATTTGTGCGTCCAATATTTTGATTGTGTATTCAAGTATTCATCGCAGCCTCGTTGTTAACAAATTACTATTTCCTTTTCTCGGATTGTTTTTTATTTACATCGGAAACCTGATGCACAGCATCAAGCCAAATTATTTTGTGGGCATCAGGGTGCCCTGGACATTAGAAAACGAGGACAATTGGCGCGCCACCCATCAATTTGGGGGTAAGCTATGGTTCATAGGAGGTATAATAATAACCATTTGCACATTGTGGTTACCTCTACAACCGGGCACCATCATTTTTATCTGTGGAATTGCGCTACTTGCAATCATACCGGTAATTTATTCTTATATATATTTTAAAAATCATAAAGGACTCCCATGAAAAAGTCTTTTTTACTCCTATTGCTTCAAGTGGTCGTAGTGGTATTATTTGCTCAGACCAATGCATCCTCCGCTGAACGCCCGCAAACTCCGCAGCCGCCCTATCCATATAATAGAGACAGTGTAGAATATGATAATCAGGAACACACGGTACACCTTGCCGGCACACTTACTTACCCCAGGAGAGGAGGCCCATTTTGTGCGGCAGTGCTGATAACCGGCAGTGGCCTGCAGGACAGAGATGAAACAGTGTTTGGCCATCATCCCTTCGCAGTGATTGCCGATTACCTTACAAAAAATGGATTTGCAGTTTTGCGTGTAGATGACCGCAATATGGGCAAATCCAAAGGTGATGTGAAGAATGCTACCAGCGCTGATTTTGCAAACGATGTAATGGCGGGCATTAATTATTTGTTGCAACGCAAAGAAATAAATAAAGATAAAATCGGAGTCATCGGCCATAGCGAAGGAGGTTTTATAGCACCCATTATATACACTAAATGGCCAAGGCTTGCTTTTATTATATCCTTAGCAGGAACCGGGGTTCCCGGTTCTGAAATTCTATTAGAGCAGCAAACCGATTATGCTAAGGGACTTTTAGACTCGGCAAGTTTCAGGGCCTTTTATGCGTTAACCAAAATCACTTTGCAGGACATTAGCGATAATGCCGGTAAATCCGATTCACTGATTAAGGAAACGGTGAAAAAAAGTTACGCAGAGTGGAAAGCACCCCTTGCAGACACAGTACTGGTTGGACTACATGCCAGACATGTTACGCCGGAAATGTATGCTACCCAAATTGGGCCTGAATTAATACCCTGGCTCAAGTATTTCATCTCCACTGACCCGGATCAGTTCTGGAATAAAGTAAACTGCCCTGTTTTGGCCCTGGATGGCGAAAAAGACATTCAGGTATTTCCCGACGAGAACATCGGGGCCATTAGGTCGTCACTTCAAAAGGCCGGTAATCAAAACGTGACATCATTCATTTTTCCGGGGTTGAATCATTTATTTCAGCACTGCACAAAATGCACTCTTGCTGAATATAAAGAACTACAAGAAACATTTGCGCCTGAAGCGTTGCAGACAATGGGCGAGTGGCTTAAAAAAAATGTACAGTAAGGTCACACTGCCTGTGTACCGCAAAACATTGCGGGTAGCAATTGTGACCGCTGTACTTTTGTGCAATGAATTATCTAGCCCACGCCTATCTTTCGTTCCGTGACGGGGAAATACTCACAGGCAATATGATCAGCGATTTTGTTAAAGGCAAAAAGAAATTTGAGTACCCCCTGCAAATTCAGAAGGGAATTGCACTGCACCGGGCTATCGATGAATTCACGGACAGCCACGAACAAACCAGAAAAGCGAAATCCTATTTCAAGGGTACTTATGGCTTATACTCCGGAGCATTTATAGATATTGTGTATGATCATTTTTTGGCAAAGGATACCAAGGAATTTGCAAATGAACCACTAGCGTCATTTTCAAAAAATACTTATGCGCTGCTGCAGGCACACCAAAATGCTTTCCCCGAAAAATTCCATCAAGTATTCCATTATATGCAGCTGCATGACTGGCTGTATAATTATCAATTCAAAGAAGCAATTGGCAAAAGCTTCAGAGGTCTTGTCTACAGGGCTGCTTACATGCATGATTCTGCTACAGCTTTTTCTATATTTAATGACAATTATGAACAATTGAACAAATGCTACGATTTCTTTTTCCCTTTGGTGAAGCAATTCGCATATCAAAAATTTAATGAGTTGCTCAAAATCTGACGGGGTTGCTTTATTTTTTAAATCTAGTCCGTAGAAAATGTAATTTCGGGGTTTACATTATGTGTGGAATTGCTGGCATCATATCAATCAACCCAAAGAATCTCAGCAAGGAACGACTGAAAAACATGACTGATTCCATTGCTCACCGTGGCCCAGACGGGGAAGGCTTTTGGATAAATACGAGTAATCAGGCAGGGTTCGGGCATCGCCGTCTGGCGATCATTGACCTCAGCGGGCAAGCCGCACAACCCATGCACTATGCAGGAAGATATACGGTTATACACAATGGGGAGATCTATAACTATATTGAATTAAGAGAAGAGCTTCAAAAGAAGGGATATTCTTTCAGGACAGAGTCTGATACGGAAGTCATCCTTGCTGCGTACGATTGTTATAAACACCAGTGTCTTCAATATTTCGATGGTATGTTTGCTTTTGCCATCTGGGATGAAAAAGAGCAAACGCTATTTTGCGCTAGAGACCGGTTTGGTGAAAAGCCCCTATACTACTATTTCGATGAAGAACAATTCATTTTTGCTTCGGAGGCAAAAGCCATATGGGCGGCAGGGGTGGAGAAAAAAATAAATATGCCTCTTTTGTTAAACTATCTGGTACTTGGGTATACGGAAACTTCTGTTGATAAAACCATCAGCTTTTTCGAGGAAATTTTTTCTTTACCGTCTGCTCATTTTTTGGAACTCCAGCTACCCACTTTCACATTTCAGCTTTCCACTTACTGGGACTGCAATAAAGAAACAAAAATCAGCGTAAGCGAAAATATGGCTCAGGAAAAATTCAATGAGTTATTTTCAGCTTCTGTAAGACGCAGGCTGCGAAGCGATGTTTCCATTGGCACCTCGTTAAGCGGTGGTCTTGACAGCTCATCCATTACTGCCATAATAAATGAAATAAATTCCAGCAATTTCAGCCATAAGACTTTTTCGGCAACCTTCCCGGGCTTTGATAAGGATGAGTCAAAATATATACAGGTCGCAGTAAAAAAATTCCAACTTGAAAACTACTCGGTAACGCCAACCGCAGATGACTTTATCCGGGACTTAGAAAAATTATGTTATCATCAGGAAATGCCATTTTCCTCATCCAGCGTGTATGCACAATACAAAGTGGTTGAACTTGCAGCCGGTCACCGGGTGAAGGTTTTGCTCGACGGTCAGGGCGCTGATGAAGTGTGTGCAGGATACTCAAAATATATTCACTGGCGCTTGCAGGAATTGATAAGAATAAACCCGTTATCTGCGGGAAAAGAAATGCGTGCTTTGAAAAAGAATAATATCCCTTTTACATGGGGCTGGAAAAATTACCTGGCTGCGTTGTTTCCGGCCCAAGCGAGCAATCAACTGGAAAAAAGAGAAGCGCGAAAACTCTTGAAGCATCCCGGTATCACAGATGAATTCAAGCAACAATATTTTGACAGACAAACTATCTACAAGCCCCTTGTTATAAAATTAAATGATATTCTTTACTTCAATACGTTTCAGCAAGGCCTGGAAAAGCTGCTGCATTATGCAGATCGCAATTCCATGGCACATGGCACTGAAATGCGTCTGCCTTTTTTGAGCCACGAACTCGTGCAGTTCATTTTCTCTTTACCAGCCAGTTTTAAAATACATAATGGATGGACGAAATGGATATTGAGAAAAACGATGGAGAGTAGACTCCCTGCTGAGATCACTTGGCGCACCGACAAGATTGGTTATGAACCCCCACAAAAAATGTGGATGCACAGTGAAACCCTGAACCAATACATTTACGAAGCAAAAAAAATACTTGTAGCCGAAAAAATCCTGAAGCCTTTGGAATTGAACAAAAAAAATCAGCCGCGTGATGCCCATGCGGCTGACAACTTTGACTGGCGCTATCTTATAGCTGCGCGCTGTATAAAGAAATGAACCATTGTTCCGGCTAGGCTTTATTAAACTTATCCACTAATGTAAAATTTGCCGTCTCGTCAGATTTCAGGATTGTCCAGCCTTTATCGTCTTTTAACTGAATAAAATAAACAATTCCATCCTGGTTGCTGACTTCGGTGACGATATCGATCGTTTTTGAGGAGTAGGATTTCTTAACCGCACAAAGAATATTCAGAGGCAGATGCTGTTCTTTATAATAGCGGAGGGAACTCATCATATTACCTGTCATATCATAATTGACTCTTAGCATGATGTCATTTTGATTAAAGCTCACATAATAATGATCCGGGTATTCTACCCACTTAATATTGGATGCTTTTGCAAAAACGGAATGGAAAGATTGCAATACTTTCTGGCTTACATCTGCTTTTGCAGAAAAAACGCTTAAGGTTAGAAACCCAGCGATGCAAGCTGCGGTGAGAAAATTCTTTTTCATGGCTGTAATTTTTTAATGGTGAAATGAAATTGATATCATGAAAGTACTGCCCAAAATAAAGGAAGGCAAGGACATCTTTACCACTGGCAATAGTTTTTAAACAGGCCAGAACCCAATGGGGTCAAATATGTACGATGATATTCGTATTTTCGCATGAAACCCTTGCCAGTGCCATGTTTCCATTTTGTTGCATGTTATTTTCTGCCAGGGGTTAAGTTTTCGTTAAACTACAATGGTGGAATTAACAAATGCAAATTTGCGAGTTATGGGCACCGAAAAAAATACTGTTTCATAGAATAATGGATAATTCCTCACCTTTGCGGGCTAACAAATAATCTGAAATAATGAGACTAGCTACGAAGCTGATACATGCAGGCGTGGAGCCTGACCCGAGCACAGGCGCAATCATGACACCGATTTATCAAACGTCAACCTATGTGCAGTCCGCGCCGGGGCAAAACAAGGGATATGAGTATGCGCGGTCACAAAATCCAACACGCAAAGCGCTGGAAGATGCATTGGCTATCATAGAGAACGGGAAATACGGTTTATGTTTCAGCAGCGGCGTAGCTGCAACTGATGCCGTCATAAAATTATTACAGCCAGGCGATGAAGTGATTGCTGGCAACGACCTATACGGAGGCACGTACAGATTGTTCACAAAAGTGTTTGCAAAATTTGGGATCAAATTTCACTTTATCGATATGCACGATACGGTAACCATAAAAAAATACCTCAACCCCAATACTAAACTTATCTGGATAGAAACACCGACAAATCCTTTAATAAATATTGTTGATATTGAAGCAGTATCGGCGATCGCAAGACAGCACAACATATTAAGTTGCGTGGACAACACATTTGCAACTCCCTTTTTGCAGAACCCATTGGATTTTGGTATTGATATCGTCCTGCATTCTGCCACAAAATACCTTGGTGGCCACAGCGATGTGATCCACGGCTGCTTAATGGTCAATGATGCAGCGCTGCGAGAAAAGTTATATTTCATTCAAAAAAGTTGTGGCGCTGTGCCAGGGCCCATGGATTGCTTTTTGGTTCTGCGCGGGCTGAAAACATTGCACATTCGCATGGAAAGGCATTGTGAAAATGGAGAAAAGGTTGCGCATTTCTTACGCAGTCATGAAAAAGTGGCAAAGGTTTACTGGTGCGGTTTTCTGGATCATCCCGGTTACGCGGTTGCCAAAAAACAAATGCGTGGTTTTGGGGGCATGATCAGTTTTGAGCTGAAAAATGGCCACCTGGATGAAGCCAAACGAGTTTTGTCTTCAACAAAAATATTTTCACTTGCAGAAAGCCTGGGTGGCGTTGAGTCTTTGATCAATCACCCTGCAACGATGACCCACGCATCCATACCAAGGGAGGAAAGGATTAAAAACGGGCTGAGCGATTCACTGATCAGACTGAGCGTTGGCATTGAAGATGCTGATGATCTTATCGAAGACCTTGCTCAGACCATCGGATAACATCATCAAGCGTTGATTCCGAATGAACCAAAAAGAATTAAAGGAATTTCTTGACAAAAAGGTCGACCAATACAACCAGCCTTTTTTTATTTCAGGTGATCCAATATCCATCCCTCATCAGTTCAGCAAGAAACAGGATATAGAGATTGCCGCATTTTTTGC
>DATMMJ010000472.1:0-2145 GCA_035569795.1 Puia sp.
GAAGGTACCTCCAGTTAATGCTTCCCTGTCCTGATTCATACTGCGTGGCAACCGTTTCTTCAAACACTTCACGAACGGCGCCCGTGGAAGCATCAGCAATGCGGATTTTCTCCTGTTTATGATCGCGCGATGTGGAAACAAAAGCCAGCTCAGAACCATCCTCCTTCCAATCCACATCATCAAGTGTTCCGCCGCTTGAAATATCATCGCTTAAAGTTGCCCTGTGCGGATCAGGAGCACTCTGGATAAGGATTATTTTCGGTGTATCCACGTTAATGACCAGGCGCTGAATGGTAATGATCTCTTTATCCCCCGGCAACGGATACTTCCATGATTTTAGCGTAGGCTTGCCTACGTTGGTTGTCACCAGGTACATATCGCTCACATTGCGCTGGTCTTGTTTGAATGTAGCGATCTTTTTTGAATCAGGCGACCACAAAAGGATTGCCGCGTCGCTGCCTTTCCAGCCAGCATTGTCAGTGGAATATCCATAGTCTTTGATGCCATCGGTTGTAAGCTGTGTCAGTTGATTGGTGGCAATATCGCGCACCCACAAATTATAATCTTTGATAAATGCCGCACGTTTGCCATCAGGAGATACTACATCCGTATTATTCATTTTATTATTGCCCGCTTTTGAGCCGGAAGCATCTGCCGTACATTCATAGTTTTGCAGATCGCATTTCCATTGTTTTCCTGCAGCCTGGAAATTGATGGATTTGCCATCCCCAGAAAAACTGAAAGACATAAATGGCAGATGCGCACCATCATAGCTCTTGCCGGTCGTTGCCGACAGCGAGGAAGCGAGTTTTTGATGGTCGAAAGGGGAGGATTGTTTTCCCGTTGCAGGGTCAACTAATATAAACTCACTGCCCTTCCCATTCAAATCTCTATACCAAAAACGGTCGCCAGCAATCCAATTGGGGCGAACACTTCCGTGGTCAATCAATTGTGCAGTACTATAAGACATAAAGCTTTCCGCATGCTCATAATCTTTTGCGCCAAGAGCACTCTCCTGTTGACAGTAGGTTGCCGATACAATAGCAGATGCTCCAATTATTAGAGGAAAAAATTTATTCATTGTTGATGGAGTTATGTAGTGAAGTGAATAATTGGCAAATTAATAGTTTTATAGCGAAAGTGGTTTCAAGTAATTGTTTCTCAAGAAAAATCCCGGGTAGATAGATCTCCGGTCATGGGGACAGTATGGGCTAAAGGGGCGACTCGAGTGAGTCAAGCAATTAGAAAAAAGACTCCCCAACCTGGGTGCAGCCAATAAAATGGGCGCGTTCCAGCCACAGGTTCAACACCATCAACGCCAAAAGCCGACATCTGCCCATGCGCAAAACTAAAAAAACGCGCTAATCCAAGCGTCGTATTCACCCCAGTAAATTGTCATTTTTGTACTGCACAGGATAAAAATATGAAGACTACTTTTGTATGGATCAAAATATTTTCTAATTGATAAATAAAAATTAATTATGCAAAAAACGGACATCCCCATTAAAGATATCGACAGCTATATTGCAAATCAGCCAGAGAAAGTAAGAATAGTTCTTGAAAAATTGAGGTGGGTCATCAAAAAAGCAGCGCCAGAAGCCGAAGAACTAATCAGTTACAGCATCCCTGCTTTCAAATATCACGGCATGCTGGTTTATTTTGCAGCTTTTAAAGATCATTGCAGCTTTTTTCCCGGCAACGCCGGACTTGTTCAATCGATGCAGGACGAATTGAAAATTTATAAAACTGCCAAAGGAACTATTCAGTTCACGGTTGAAAAACCATTACCTGCGGTACTTGTAACAAAAATTGTTAAGGCAAGAGTGCAACAAAACAAAGAAAAATGGTTTGCCAAGATGAAAAAGTAAACAGCAAACGTATTTACGGCTCGTAAGTGCATCTCGCTTTTTTGTCGCCTATCAGTAGATCAAATGCTCCGGGCTCTGTTACGGTGCGTAGCTGAGCATCCACAAAAGCCAAATCAGATTTATCAATATTAAAACTTACTGTCTGCTGTTCACCAGCTTTTAAAAATATTTTTTTGAAAGCGCGAAGCCGCCTCATGTTCGGAGTTATACTTGCATATAGCTCATGAGAATATAATTCAACGGTTTGCTTCCCGTCTTTGGCGCCAGTATTTTTAAC
>DATMMJ010000473.1:0-2126 GCA_035569795.1 Puia sp.
TATTATTATTAAAAATGAATCTCTTGCCCGTATGGAGCAAATGATTGAAATGGGTTTCCAGGGAGGATTTACTATGACATTAAATTACCTGGAAGATCTGTTGGCAACTTTATCCGGGAAATGATTTTCGTTAAAAAATATTAATACACAAAACAATCTAAAAATTATGGCACTTATCAATCCTCACATTAACTTCAACGGCAATGCCGAAGAAGCATTTACCTTTTATAAATCAGTATTTGGCGGAGAGTTTGCAAAGATTATTCGTTTCAAAGACCTTGCAAGCCCTGAATTCCCGGTAGCAGAAAAAGAAGAAAATAAAATTATGCATATCGCTTTGCCTATCGGTAAAAGTAGTATGTTGATGGCAAACGATGTTCCGGAAATTATGGGAAGAACAAACGAAAATGAGAACAGAAGTAAAATTGTAATAAGTGCAGAAAGTAAAGAAGAAGCAGACAAATTATTTAATGGGCTTTCAGCAGGAGGACAAATAGAAGGGCCTATTGGCGATAGTCCCTGGGGTGGTTCATATTTTGGTTGTTTCAGAGACAAATACGGTATTGAATGGATCGTGGAATTTGATCCAAAACTAAGGGACTAGTAATTGGCGGCTTTCTATTATCAATAAATTAAAATTTAAACAGCGTTATGAAAAGTTTACTCAAAACATATAATCCTTTTAGATTAATACTTCTAATTGCAATTATGTTTATAGGGTCTTCATCAAGCGGGCAACAGATCAAGCCTTCCAACAGCGGTTACGCACCTGTTAATGGCATCAATGTTTATTACGAAGTATATGGTGAGGGCAGGCCTTTAGTTTTACTGCATGGCGCTTTTTATACAATTGATATGAACTGGGGACAATTGATACCTGAGCTGTCAAAAACCAGGAAAGTAATTGCAATAGAAATGCAGGGACACGGGCATACGCCGTTTTCAGATAGAGAATTATCGATTACTACTTTAGCAAATGATGTAGAAAAAGTGATGGATTACCTGAAAATAGACAGTGCAGATGTTGCGGGATATAGTATGGGTGGCTCTGTGGCTTACCAGTTTGCTGTACAAAGCCCTAAACGGTTAAGAAAATTAGTGATCATTTCTTCTACTTATAAAACCAATGGCTGGCTACCCATAGTAAACGGTGGATTTAAAGATTTTAAGCCTGAATTTTTTGATAATACACCAATTAAAACCGCATACGATGCAGTGGCACCTGATAAAACAAAATGGAGAAAGTTTTTAGAGCAGATGTTTGCTTTCGCCAAGGTACCATTCAACGTTGGTGACTCCAATATTTCAAAAATCGCTGCGCCTGTACTGATCATATCCGGCGACAATGATGGAACGGATAAAGTTGAGTTGATGAAAACGTATCAATTGCTGGGAGGTGGTGTTTCTGCTGATCTGCAGCCAATGCCAAAATCACAATTGGCTATTGTCCCTTCACAAGGACATGTGAGCCTGATGATGCAAACAACAACGATATTGAATTACTTAAATGGTTTTTTAAAATAACTTAATGACTCTGCATAGCAAATAGTATATACGAGAACCAATTATACATCTCGCGATTAAAGTAATTCAAAAAACTGAAAACGTACATTGCATCTGAATCAATGTACCTATAGTAAGAAGGCTGGAGGTATTCAAAAATACGATAACCATCACGTTGTGCCACTTCAAATTGCACATATGCCATTCCCGTCAAGCCTTGAGAATAGTCGTCTAAGGTCTTCCCGGTTTTCAAAGTTAATAAGCTGCTATCTGTCAAATATTTCCAAAACTCGCCCCATCCAGATTTAGGTTCTAAATTGTTCCATTCATGTACGACAATTAAATAATCCGTATCATTGATCGTTTTGGTAGTGAATTCAATAATTGTGCATTTTCAACTGGATCTATCATTTACTATATCTGCAACGTATGGGTTACCAAAGTTCCAATTCCAAATTTTAAGATGGGCTCAAACCTAGGGTACAAAAGGTCAATTTGAACGAACTCGTGCGGAGGTTAAGTCTTTTGCCTATCAAAGAATATCTATTGTCAGGAGGAAAAGTGCCTGTGACGCATGGAGAAAAGGATACCAACACTAACCAACAAAAAGAGCTGTCCGAAAT
>DATMMJ010000474.1:0-2767 GCA_035569795.1 Puia sp.
TCCTTCCAAAAGTATTTTGTCAATATCGGTAATATAGCGGAATTTATTGTTGAAGCGAAGCTGTTCCAGGTCAACATACAGTTGTACCGCTTCCATGTCTTTTGCAATAGGCACTGCCTGCTTTCGGCTATTCTCCAGGATCATGCGGATAAGCCTTGCGAATTTATTCAGGTAATCGCTTGCCAATCTTTTTTCATTCTGCATAATAAAATTCTCAATGCTGTTGAGACTATTGAAAATAAAATGCGGGTTCATCTGGGTACGCAAAGCAGTCATTTCAATTTCCATTATTCTTTGTTTAAAGGAAGCTTCTTTCCTAACTATCTGTATGCGGTAACGGACTATAAAAGTAATGATGATGACTGCCATAAGCATGCACAAAAACTTAAACCAGCTGCTCTGGTACCAATACGGTTGGACGGTTAAATCCAGGCTGTCTGTGTTGGTGAAATTTCCTTTTAGCTTGCTGGCTCCTTTTACTTCGAGCCGGTAGCTCCCTGGTTGGAGGTTATAAAATGACATATGCCCATTTTCAATTTGTTTCCATCCTTTGTCACCTGGGCTAAGCTTATAAAAAAACTGATTATTACTAATCAGATCATAATTGATAACATCAAAATTGATATGGATGCTATTTTCTTCAGGAGACAAGGTTAATTTTTTTTGCCCTGAAGAATTTGTTGTAATTAAGGCCAGTGTATCATTTGTTACTGCTTCGATAATCTTTGTTTTTGCTGCAACCGCGTAGTTCATTAAACGGTCGGGATAGAAACGCACCGCCGCATCTTTACCACCCGCATATACAAACCCGTCTGAAGTTTTGTAACAAATCCCCTCTTCCGTTTTGGGCAGGCCCAGGCTGTATTCGAAATGAATTATTTTGTCCGGCTTACGCAGCCAGCACCAATAACCCGAATTACTCGTAAACCAGATGTTCTGATCATCATCTGTGCAGACGCGGAAAACAACTCCTATTTTGTTATTTTCCGAGAATGACTTTTCAATTCTATGATTATCGGGATTGAAACCAAATATTCCATTTTCCGCGCCCAGCCATATTAATCCTGTATTGTCCTGAGTCATGCCCAGCAAGTTTTTACTTGGCACTGGCCCTTGACTGAACTGCAATTTTTCAAAATAATCACCCTTCTCATGATATTGAAATAACCCACGTTCCGTAGTTGCGAAAATTCTTTGCTCTCTATCTTGCAATAGGTAATTGACATTGCCGGATAAACACTTTTTGCAAGAGTCGTTATTGCTGTACAGTTTCACAAATTCCCTCGACACGGGATTGAAAATGAAAATACCCTGGTTAAAAGAACGCACCCACCATTTGTGATCATTTTCCACTACTATGGTCCTTAGGCGTGGGGGTATTTTTGCATCACGCGGACAATAGGCTGACCATTTGAGTGTTTGGAAATTCAAAACAGAGATGCCGCCTTCTGTCGTGACATACATATTGTTGCCAACCTGTTTAAAGTCGAATCCTTCCTGAGAAGTTAAACCAAGGTCAGGATATCTACTCCGGGGTCCAATGGGTAAGCTGAGCCAGGACTTTAGAAGTTTCCAGTTCCTGTCATACCATAAAATTCCTCCATTATTGCGTTTTGAAATCCAATAACCACTCTTTTCTTCTCTCATATTGTACACAGTAGCAAGCATGTTTTTGCCTTGTTCGTTTTTTAAAGGAGCAATTGCAACAACGCTGAATAAATTATTGGAGGGTGAAGCGTAGTAAACTCCGTCTGATGTAGGAACCCACAAAATATTTTGTTTGTCAACAAAGGGTAGTCCTACTATCGTCACATTAGCAGCGTCAAACAAATAGGTATACGTTGTAAGGTCACTTTCATCAATAAAAAATAAGGTGGAATTTCCACAGGAAAATACAAGAATTTTTTTACCGTTTATTTCCCATTCTGCAGTGCCTAATATAATTGGTATGTTTTTGGAAGGACTGAAGGGCTTCCACCCATTTAGTTCAGGGGTAAACAGGTAAATACCTTTACCCCAGGTACTCACCCAACACCGGTTGTAGCTGTCAATAAAAATATACCGGATAATAATAGGCTCAGGGCACTTATATGCCTGCAGGATTTTTTTAGTATTATTATCCAACCTGCAAATGACATCGTCCCAACAGGACCATAATTTCCCTTTGCGGTCGGTGGTTAGAGGGCCATAAACATTCCATTTTTTTTTCACTAGCCCAGGGAAAGCATTTAATCCAGCCTCCGTCCGGTAATAATGCACACTGTCACGGAAATGATAAACCCCATCGTATGTAGTGATCCAGGGAAGCAGACCAGAATCGATGTATATCCTTGGACGATAGGAGTTGCGGAATGTGGCCGTATCTTCTGGAATGGATTTGAACGATATTGCACTTTGTGTTTTTGTATTGAAATAAAAAAGACCTTCAGTTGTGGACACCCATAAATTATTTTTGCGATCAGGTACTATCGATGAAACATAATTGTTGGATATAGATTTAGGGTCATTTGCATTGGCATAGAAATTCTTAATGCTATATCCGTCAAAGCGGTTGAGACCGCTATAAGTACCAATCCAAATTATCCCATTCGTATCTTGAGCAAAGCAGCTGGCATAACTATTTGACAGCCCATCCTTGTCGGTTAGATGTGAAAATTTTAATTCGGGAAACACTTGTGGAATCGCTTTTTCAACGCATACTAGAAATATGATATTAATCCACAGAGCTTTCAAAGACAAATGGAGTTTCGATAAAGTTAAACTATAT
>DATMMJ010000475.1:0-7746 GCA_035569795.1 Puia sp.
TAGCTGAATGGTACTTAAACAACGGTCACAGCCTTCCATTGTCGCATCCTGTATTTGTTTTGAGTCGGCGGTGCAGCTTGGTTACAGGCTAACCTGCCGCAGGGCCCGAATGACTATCTAATCACTGATTAGGCAGCCATGGCATACTGAGTATTGCCATTTGAGTTTTGAATATTCAGATTATCGTGCTAATTATCCAACGCACGGCATGCTTGCACCTTCAAAGATCTACGCTGTCAAAACCAGGCACCCCCAGGCATTTTGTAGTTCTGCCCATTAAATTCTGATTATCAATTTTCACTCCTTGAAATTCGAATATTAAACTTAAAACGTATTATCAACTTTTCATTTAAACTTTATCACTGCGATCGAAATTGCTGCCATGAATCATCCGAGCGTCACACTCTGGTACATCTGAAAGGCCAATTTAGGGAATTGAACTGCTCGATACTGAATTATACTGAAAGAAACGAAAACTACAAATTCTAAACCTTATTTAAACAATCTGAATATATCCAGCCCCAGAGCATACACCATCACGCCCAACAACAAAAACATCCCTGCCATTTGAGCATATTCGATGAACTTATCTCCCGGTTTTCTTCCGGTAATCATTTCAATCACCACGAATAATGCATGTCCGCCATCTAAAGCCGGGATCGGCAATATATTCAGCAAACTTAATACCAATGAAAAAAAGGCAGTCAGCGCCCAAAAACTTTGCCAGTCCCAAACTGGTGCAAACAGCTTCCCAAAACTGATCACACTGCCTAATGATTCATTCGTATTCACTTTGCCGCTAAAAATTAATTTTAATTGCAGCCAATAAGACTTTAATGTTTCACTGCTCTTTTTCAGACCAGCAGGAATAGATTCGGTAAAAGAATATTTAATATTTTTTATTTCATAAGCAGAATCCTTAGGATCAACCGGATAAATGCCCAATATGCCATCGGCTCCCATGCTCGCCGTTTTCTGTATCGTGTCATTGCCTCTCACAACAGAAAGGACGATTTGCTTTCCCTTATTTTTCCTCAACGCAAACCTGAAAGCACTGTAAAAAAATACGCTCTCACCATTGATCGAGATTATTTTATCACCCTTCATCAAACCTGCCTTTTGTCCAGCGCTTTCTTTCAACACTGTATCAAGCCCTTCAAATGGAATGCGCACATCAATAAAACCTATGTCTTTCTGACTAACAATTTTTCTGGCAAAATCATCTGGTACATTCACTGTTACTTGCTCACTATCTCTTTGCACTTCAATAGTCTTAGCGCCATTTAAAATAACATATAATGGTATGGCTTTGAATTTTTCAATATATTTCCCATCGACGCTGAGTATCTGATCTCCATCTTTCAAGCCAATGCTTTGCGCTAATGAATCCGTAGCGATACCATATTTCAGTTTATTAGTTGGTATGTAGGAGTCGCCCCAGTGCCAAGCCATCATAGTGTAGATGAGAAACCCTAAGATCAGGTTCACTGCAACACCGGCAACCATGATGATCAATCGTTGCCATGCAGGTTTACTTCGGAATTCATAAGGCTGCGGGGGCTGATTCAGTTGCGCTTTGTCCATGCTCTCATCTATCATGCCTGATATCTTCACGTAGCCTCCGAACGGTATCCAGCCAAGACCATATTCAGTCTCACCTATTTTCCTTTTGAACAAGGAGAACCACGGATTAAAAAAAAGGTAGAATTTTTCTACGCGACACTTAAACCATTTGGCTGTCAGGAAGTGCCCCAATTCGTGAAGCACCACGATTATAGATATGGATAAAACAAACTGCCCCGCTTTTGCTGCTACCACAGTCCAGTTAATTGCTAATAATGTCATAATGAAAGAAAGTTTCAAAATACGATGATTTGGTTTTTAGCCCACTACCAAACGTAAAATTTATAATTTTATTAAAGAAGCGGCAAAATTACGTGCCTCCGCATCGCTTTCAAAATATTCTTCCAGCGAGGGCTGTTCAATGAATGGGATATGCTGCATAGTGCGTTCGATCAGGTCTGTCATGTCCAAAAAGCCAATACGGTTGCGCAGGAATGCATATACAGCAATCTCATTTGATGCATTCAGTACGCAGGCAAGATTGCCTCCTTTATACAATGCTTCGGTTGCCAGTACCAAGTTGCGGAAAGTTTTTATATCCGGCTCTTCGAACGTGAGCACATTGGGTTTTTTGAAATCATAACGTGGAAACGTATTCATAATTCTTTGTGGGAACGCCAAAGCATATTGGATGGGAAGCTTCATATCTGGCAATCCCATCTGCGCTTTAATGCCTCCGTCTTCAAACTGCACCATACTGTGCAAAATACTTTGCGGATGAATCAAAACCTGTATCTGCTGTGGTTTAAGGTTGAAAAGCCATTTCGCTTCGATCATCTCAAGCCCCTTGTTCATCAAAGTCGAAGAATCAACAGAAATTTTTGCACCCATATTCCAGTTGGGGTGCTGCAGTGCATGATCGCGTTTCACATTTACCAGAAAATTTGGTTTCTTTCCTAGAAATGGTCCCCCTGATGCCGTGAGTATTATCTTTTCGATTTTATTTCTTGTTTCCCCAATCAGACATTGAAAGATGGCCGAATGCTCAGAGTCCACAGGAATTACAGGCGCTTTGTTTTCAACTGCTTTCTTCATCAAAATATCGCCCGCAACAACCAATGTTTCTTTATTTGCCAATGCGATCGCTTTCCCATTCTCAACTGCCCGCAATGTTGGCTTTAATCCCGCGAACCCTACAATGGCGGCGAGCATCATATCATAACAATCCATTGCAGCTACTTCTTCCAATGCATTTTCGCCGACAAAAACCTTTGTGTCCGTTGTAGCTAATGCCTGTTTAACTTTATTGCCCTTCTTTTCATCCCCAATAACTGCAATATTGGGCTTGAATTTGAGTGCCTGCATGATCAGCAAGTCCTCATTGTTCTGCGCCGTTATTATTTCTGCAGAAAATTTGTCCTGGTTTGCAGCAATCACTTCAAGGGCCTGCCTTCCGATAGAACCGGTGGAACCGAAGATCGCAATTCTTTTTGCAGGCTGGTTGGTCAATAGTATATATTTAAGAATCTTAAAAGTAACTAAATATAACAATCAGAAGCACTAAAAAACATTATACAAATTTTTCAAGCTGCTCGACAACGTGACGATCGTTGCTAAGGCGTGGAACTTTATTCTGGCCGCCCAGTTTGCCAACTGATTTCATGTAATCAATAAACCCATTCTTTTTAACAGGGCGTATCTGCAATGGTTGTAAAATATGACCTGCTACCAGGTCGTCATAGTAAATATTTTTTTTTCGAAGATTTGCATCCACCTTTTCGGCAAACCTTCGCATATCAGCCGGCGTGTTCTCAAACTCTACAAACCATTCATGAAAAGATTTGCCATCTGTTTTTTTTATCATCGGCGCCACTGTAAATTCAGTGATGTGCACACCTTCTTCCTCAGCAGCTTTCATTAAACTGTATTCCACTTCTTCCCCAATCACATGCTCACCAAATGCCGAGATAAAATGTTTTATCCTTCCTGTGACAACCAACCGGTAAGGGTTAACAGAAACAAATTTCACCGTATCACCAATATTATAGCCCCACAAGCCAGCGTTGTTGGTTACGATCAGCGCATAGTTCTCACCCACCTTCACATCTTTCAAACTGAGGCGGGTTGGGTTTTCACGGAGAATTTCGCTGGAAGGGACAAATTCAAAAAAGATTCCGCTATCGGTATTCAATAACAACCCTTCAGCTTCCTGCGAATCCTGAAAAGCAAAAAATCCTTCTGAGGCTGGAAACGTCTCTATTGTATCTATCTTTTTTCCTACGCTCTCAAAGAGTTTTGATTTATATGGCTCAAAGTTAACCCCGCCATGTACCAGTACCGAAAAATTTGGGAAGAGTTCCTTGATCTGTTTCCCACTTGTTTCTATCAAACGATCAAAATACATTTGCACCCAGGGTGGGATGCCGCTTATCAAAGTCATATCCTGTTTGATGGTTTCCTCCACGATCTTATCCAGCTTCGTTTCCCAGTCTTCTATACAATTGGTTTCATAGCTCGGCAATTGATTGGTACGCAAATAGCTTGGTATATGGTGGTTCACTATTCCACTCAGCCTCCCCGTTGGCACTCCACCTATCCTCTCCAATTCCGGCGAGCCCGATAAAAAAATCATCTTGCCATTAGCAAAAACACTGTTGCCAGTCTCTGACATGTAGCACAACAATGCATTGCGAGCAGTATTAATGTGGTTGGAAATAGAATCTTTAGATATTGGGATATATTTAATCCCGCTTACCGTACCTGATGTCTTGGCGAAATAAATAGGCTGGCCTTTCCATAGCACGTTGTGTTTGCCCTCCTTTATCAGCTCAATATATTTTTTAAACTGTTCGTAATCTCTTATAGGTATTTGCTTTTTAAAATCATCGTAATTTTTGATATCGCCCATGCCATGTTCTTGCCCAAAACTTGTTTTGCTACCAGTCTTCAGCAAATCTTTAAACACATTATCCTGACTGCTTATGGCGTTTGCAGCGCTCTTGCGAATACTTTTATACACATATGCTGCAAAGGGCTTTGCTAAAAATGATTTGAATTTCATATTGGGTATTAAAAGCTGAACAATCTTTTACTAAGTCACAGAATATAACAGACAACCACGGGCATGTTTTCTTCAGAAGGCCGCAATGGCAAAAGTAGGAAAACTAAATACGATCTAACCGCCAAATACTTTATTGTTATTTAAATGATGTTAAAATAGGCAAACTGAATTTCAACTGATTTCAAATCTTCTTACAAAATTATTATCGGCAAAATTTGACTGGACAAGGCTAATGTCTGTACATATTTTAGTAATCCAATGGGGCAATACGCTGCCGAGCGTACCCTTTGCATTATAACAATTGTATTTATCAATAGTCAGGGACTTGTTGCTATGCGTTAACCAAGGTCTCCAAAATCAGGTATTAAAATGATTTTCTTAGAACCTTTATCGATTCCTGGGCGTTAACGGACCGGTGAAAAACAAGGCCTTTAACCATTTGGGCGTATTTAAACGCAAAAAATCAATGTTTTTTTCCTATTACCCTTCTCATTTTCAACTAATCCCCTTACCTTTGCAGCCCTAATAATGAACTTTATGTTAGCAGTAGTAAGAATTGGTGGTCAGCAGTTCACCGTAAAGAACGACCAGACCTTGTATGTCCCTCATGTTGCGGGAAACGCCGGCGATAAAATAGAATTTGCTGACGTGCTCTTAACAGATAATGATGGCAAGTTATCCGCAGGCAATGCAGTAAAGGCAGTGGTTAAAGCTGAGATCGTGGATCAGGTTAAAGGTGATAAAGTGATTGCCTTTAAAATGAAAAGGAGGAAAGGCTTCAGAAAAAAGCATGGCCATCGGACACACTATACAAAAATTAAAATCCAAAGCATCGCTTAATATTCGGCTTTTAGTATTTCAAAAATAAAATATCATGGCACACAAAAAAGGTGAAGGCAGCGTGAAGAATGGCCGCGACTCACACAGCAAACGTTTGGGGGTAAAAATTTTTGGCGGCCAGGCTGTCATTGCAGGTAACATTATCATTCGTCAGCGCGGAACAGAATATCATCCAGGAAAAAATATTGGTGTTGGAAAAGATTTTACGTTGTTCGCATTAACTGATGGGGTGGTTGAATTTAAGAAAGGAAAAGGGGATAAAACGTATGTTAGTATCAATCCGGTGGAAGTGACTGCTTAAAATATATTTTGATTATTTCAAAATAATTTTTGGATGTTCCAAAGAAGTTTTTATTTTTACTACCGTAAATTGATTTACTAACCAATTAAATTCAAAAAAAATGGCAACAGCAAAAAAAGCAGCTAAGAAAAAAGCAGCTCCAAAAAAGAAAGCAGCTCCTAAGAAGAAAGCTGCAAAAAAAGCCGCTAAGAAGAAATAGTTTCAAATTTCTTAGAAGCAAAAAAATAACAAAGTCCCGGATTAATCTCCGGGACTTTTCTTTTTTATCAAACATGTTCTGGGTCATGGAAATTTAGTTATTTTGATGAAATATTTTCTTCAAACAAATTTGAAGCATGGAAATCACAAACGACTACATTGCAGGCCAGTTCTCGCTTCTATCGAAACTGATGGACATACATGGTGAGAATTCTTTCAAGACAAAGTCATATTCGATCGCGGCCTTCACGATTGAAAAACTGCCGGAACAACTGGCCAGTCTTACACCGGATAAAATCTTTTCCATCAAGGGCATTGGCGACAATATCGGCAAAAAAATTATGAGTATGCTCAACACAGGCGAGTTAGCTCAAATGAATGAAATTATTGAGAAGACACCTCCCGGAGTGGTAGAAATGCTGAACATAAAAGGCCTTGGACCAAAGAAAATTGCGACAATCTGGAAAGAGATGGAAATTGAATCTATCGGCGAATTGCTGTATGCATGCAACGAAAACCGGTTATTGCTGTATAAAGGCTTTGGCGAAAAAACCCAAAAAAGCGTTCGTGATACGATTGAATTCTATTTAAAAAGTCAGGGATCTTATTTATTTGCCGGGGCTGAAACATTCGCCTTGCAGATCGATAACATGTTAAAAGAAAAATTTATTGCAAGTACATTTCTTCTTACCGGAGAATTCCGGCGACAACTTGAAATCATAAATGTATTGGAATGGGTAACCACGGCGGACACCATCGAATTAAAAACTTTTTTTGAGCTGCAAGGTTGTAAAATGGAGGAAGAAACCCAAGACAAAATCGTTTTTAAAGGAGTTCAAAATATCCGGCTTATTTTTCATCTTGCAACAGAACAAACCGCTATCTCCAAATTATTCGGGACAAGCTGCAGCGAAGAATTCCTGTCTGCGTGGAAAAAAGAGACAAACTGGGATGCTACTGCGAATTTCCGGACTGAAGAAGATATTTTCGCTTCGGAGAAGATACATTTTATCCCTCCTTATCAGCGTGAAGAAGAAACGATAATCAGACAGGCAAAAAGCAACCATCTTCCTGCAGTAATTCAGCCCCAGGATATCCAAGCAATTATACACAGCCACAGCAACTGGAGCGACGGCTCTAATACCATGGAAGAAATGGCCCAAGCCTGCATTGAAAAAGGGTTAGCGTATTTAGTGATCAGCGACCATAGCAAAAGCGCATTTTATGCCAACGGGTTAACGGAAGAAAGAATTAAGGAACAACACCGCTGTGTAGATGAGTTGAATGAAAAACTTGCGCCCTTCAAAATATTCAAGAGTGTCGAGAGCGATATTTTGAATGATGGCAATCTTGATTATTCTGATAGTGTCCTTTCCACTTTTGATCTGGTCATTGCTTCGGTTCATTCCAATCTCAAAATGACCGAAGAAAAAGCCATGACGCGCTTGATTCGGGCAATCGAGAACCCCTTCACTGCCATTCTTGGTCACATGACAGGCCGTTTGTTATTAAGCCGACCCGGTTACCCTGTCGATCATAAAAAAATTGTTGATGCCTGTGCTGCGAATAACGTAGTGATAGAACTGAACGCGCACCCGCGAAGGCTGGATATCGACTGGCGATGGATAAAATATGCATTGGAAAAAAATGTGCTCCTTTCGATTGATCCTGATGCGCACTATGTAAGGGGTTACGATGATATCAGATATGGAACTCTTGTGGCCCAGAAGGCAGGGTTGACCAAGGAAAAAAATTTGAGTAGTTTTTCATTGAGCGCGTTTGA
>DATMMJ010000476.1:0-4225 GCA_035569795.1 Puia sp.
GTAAGGATTTCCGAAATTGAGACAATTCGTTACGCCCAGGGGCTGGCCACCGCTGCAAACAATATTCCTTGCAGCTTCAGCAACTGCAATCATAGTGCCCTGGTATGGGTCCGCATATACATACCGGCTATTGCAATCTGTAGTAATCGCCAATGCTTTTTTTGTTCCTTTCGCAAGGACAATCGCTGCATCGCTTGGTTCATTGGTTGATGCATTTGCTGCACCAACTGTACTGTCGTATTGAACGGCTATCCACTTTTTTGAAGCAACATTGGGTATTGAAATTATTTGCTCCGCAGTTTCCTTTAGATCATCGGGTACCTCAATGGTGGATGGATCAAACATTTTTACCTTTTGCAGGTAAGCCGGCTCGGTGTATTCTCTTTCATATTGTGGAGCGCCGCCCCCAAGCACTAATTCATGCGCTGGGATCTCTGCTTCCAGATTACCGCTCATATAGAAATGCAATAAGCCATCATCTGTCACTTCGCCAATTTCAGCACAGGGCAAATCCCACTTAGCAAAAATCTGCAGCACTTCCTTTTCTTTCCCTTTTCTAACGACCATCAACATACGCTCCTGGCTTTCGCTCAACAACAGCTCCCAAGATTTCATGTTTTGCTGACGTGTTGGCACTTTATCCAGATCAATACGCATACCTGCCTCCCCTTTGGCGCTCATTTCAGCCGTCGAGCAGATGATACCTGCCGCGCCCATATCCTGCATACCCACTACAGCGCCAGTTTGGATTACTTCCAGGCAGGCTTCCAACAATTTTTTTTCCTGAAAAGGATCACCCACCTGCACGGCAGGCAATTCTTCGGTGCTCTCTTTTGTAATATTGGCAGACGCAAAAGATGCGCCGCCAATACCATCCTTGCCGGTTGCGCTGCCTACGAACATCACCGGATTGCCTTTGCCTTTGGCAGTAGCAGAAATCGTTTCCCCGTTTTTTAATATCCCGACACTCATGGCATTCACCAGAGGATTTGTATGATAGCACTGTTCGAAATAAATCTCCCCGCCAATTGTTGGCACTCCAAAGCAATTGCCATAATGCCCAATGCCGTGTACAACGCCTGATAACAAATGCTGTGTTTTTGTTTCGTTCAAATTTCCAAAGCGCAACGAGTTCAGCGATGCTATAGGCCTTGCTCCCATGGTGAAAATATCGCGATGAATGCCGCCAACTCCTGTTGCAGCCCCCTGAAATGGCTCAATAGCCGAAGGATGATTATGAGATTCAATTTTAAACACTACGCCAAAACCGTCTCCGATATCCATTAACCCGGCATTTTCTTCGCCGGCTTTCACCAGCATTTTCTTCCCTTCGCGGGGCAACGTTTTAAGCCATTTGATTGAATTTTTGTAACTGCAGTGTTCACTCCACATGGCACTGAACGCGCATAATTCGGTGAAATTAGGTGTGCGGCCAAGCTTTTGTTTTATGAGCTCGAATTCTTCTGTAGTAAGCCGCAATTGCTCGGCTGTTTGCGCTGTTATTTCCATAATCATTTCAGAAAACGCAAAAGTACAAACACCACATCAATCTTATTTATAATTTTATCACCAGCTAATAACCATGCAATGACAATCGCTTTCATTCACCCACACAAAGCATTTTTACCAGAGATTGATGCGTACATTGATTTTTTTTCTCGTTTTAAAATCAAAACATTGGTTGCAAAGCCTGAAGAAGCAAACAAAATAGAGGCAGATGTGGAATGGCATTTCATGGGAATAGATAGATCAAACAGAAAGGAAGGCAAGATCAAAATCCACGAATTCGCTTCCGCATCACTTCCCCCCTTCCGGAAAACAAAAGATTTTATAAAAGGGCTCTTAAGCAGGAAGCCTGACTTCCGTCTGTTTCTCAACAGATATGTGCATGAACAATTCATTTTTAATGATTCAGTCCTGTTTGGGTTTAGGGATATGGGGATATACTTTCCTCGTAATTTACCCAGAGAAATAAAATACGATTTCATTTATTGCGGGTCCGTTAGCAAAGACATGCATATTAGCAAAATCATGAGATGCTTTACCAATAATTCCTTGTCCGACAAAACCCTGCTTGTGTTGAGCAAAGACTACGAAATTTATGTGAAACGCTTCCAAGCTAATTCAAACATTATTTTTCACGGACCAGTTCATAAACAAGAGGTTGCAGGTTATATATCTGCTGCGAGATTTGCCATCAATTACAAACCCAACATTGCCCCGCATAGTTATCAAACTTCGACTAAATTGCTTGAATATGCAGCTTGTGGCACACCAATTATTACTACCGATTTTCCCTGGATGCGCAATTTTGAAAAAAATTATGGAGGAAATTACTTTTATCTCAGCCAAGATCTTTCCAACTTCTCGTGGGAGCAGGTGAATAAGTATCCGTACTCCTTTCCAGATTTGAAGGACTGGAGTTGGGAAAATCAAATATCCAAATCGGGTGTTATTGAATTTTTACGATCGAAATTCCCCGGGGTTTTTATTTAGATATTACCTAGCGTCCTTTCATATTCCTGGATTACGGTCTGCACATTAAATTTTTTAATTACCAGGGCTCTACCATTTTTCCCCATACGTATTCTCTCTTCCAAGGTTAGTCCGATCATCTTTTCCATTTTGTCAGCCAGATCGAAAGGGTCATTGCGGTTACAAACGTATCCGTTTGAATTGTTTAAAACAACTTCCTTGCAGCCGCGGTTAAGTGAAGTGATTATAGGAAGTTCCATACTCGCTGCCTCCATCAAACATCGAGGAACGCCTTCATTATAAAATGATGGGAATACAAAACAGTCGGCATTTTTAAGATATGGCCTGACATCTTTGGCGAAGCCATGGTACCTGATCAATCCTTCCTTTTCCCATTTTATTAATTCTTCTTCGGGTATGGAATCCGGATGTTTTTTCTCAAAAAAACCTATTAGGTTAAAATCGACTTTGTAGCCTTTGTTCTTTATTATGCGAGCTGCATCTGCATACACAGCTATCCCCTTGCTTACTAGCAATCGGGTGCCCATCAAAAAAGTAAATTTCGGATCGTTGTCTCTACTCTCTCGACAAACTGGTGAAAAATAATTCGGGTTTACGCCTTCCCCCGGTAGCACTTTCATTCTTTTTATATCTACTATTTTTTCACTGATAAAGGCAATGGCGTCCTCATTATTCAGAAACCAAACTTCATGCGTTTTGCGTAATGCCTTCTTATAAAGCCATCTCACTATTTTATACAGCCAGTCTTTTTTTGCAAATGAATACCCAAGACCTGTAATAACGGCCACGGATTTTATGTTGCAGGATGCAGCTGCAAGAGACCCGAAAATATTTGGTTTGATTACATAATGAAAGATTAGAGCCGGTTGTTTTTTTGAATAGATTTTTTTTAATTGATGGTATAAGTTTAAGTCGAGCAAAGGGTTTTCCGAGCGATTGTTGAAATCAATGGACAAATACTGGCAACCCTCCTCGGTCAATAAAGAAGAATATTCATCATCCGGTGCGATGACTAATATGTTATACCCTTTTTGGTAAAGATGGCGTATAACATCTAATCTGAAATTATATAGTGACCATGCGCTATTGGATACAAAGGCAATCAATTGTTTCGGACCAGATAAATTGTTCATTCAGGTATATTAAATTCAAAATTATAGATTTGATGTATTAAATTCTCATTTCATATTTGCATATGTTGGCTCAAATCCTTTTTATTTTTTATTTTATTGTCTTATTAGCGCTATTGGCCGCATGGACAAGAAAAATGCAAATCAGGATTTCGTTACGTGCATTAACTATCATATATGCCTATAAAGTAATGCTGGGCTGCCTGTACGGGTATATTTTCTTAAAATTTTACCATGGCGATGACACCTGGATGTATCATCAGGGATCTTTGAGCGAATATCAAAAAATGATTCATCATCCGATACACTTCATGAAAGATTTCCTTCCGTACTCTGCGTTCAAAGCCTCAAAAAGTTTCTGGCAGGGCATGCAATTTTACTTTCAGGACCTGGAATATTGGATGATGTCCAAATTGCTTGCCTTATTCAATATTTTCAGCCGCGGAAATTACTACATCAATGTTCTTTTCTTCGATTTTATTGCTGCCACGGGGGTCTTGTTAATGTACAAACTGCTCTTGGATTTCTTTCCTGGCAAAAGCAAATTGCTCATGGCTGCTTTGTTTTTCCTGCCCCTGACCAGTTTCTGGCTCAGTGGT
>DATMMJ010000477.1:0-15962 GCA_035569795.1 Puia sp.
CAATGCACTACGATTACGTAGTTACGCTGAAAAAAAATAGCGGCAGGCAAATTGATCTCATCAGCATTTTTTTATGCACTTTTTCTGTGCTCGCTTTTGTTTTTGAGCAAATCCGGGAATCAAAATTCGACTATACAAATAGCCTTTTTGCAATTATAGTTACAAGCGGCGTTTTGTACAATCTTTTTATTTCCAAAAAGGGTAGGCCTGCGCGTTATAAGTATTTATTATTTATCTCCGGCATTTACTGGATTGTGATGCCTTATCTTTCGTGGGTTTCCATCGTCTTGTTTTTCCTCGCTTTTTTGGAATACCAGGCAAAACATCCCTTGGAAGTCGGATTCGTTAAGGAGGAAGTGGTTATTAATACTTTAATAAAAAGAAAATTCACCTGGTCATCGTTCAATAATATTATTTTGAAGGAAGGATTGCTTACGCTGGATTTTAAAAACAATAAAATTTTTCAGAAAGAAACGCTCGATGATGATGAACCAGATGCAGATGAACAGGAGTTCAACGAATATTGCAGAAAACAACTATTGAAGTCTAATGAAGATAGCCCAATGACTGAGGTTCGGCAGCTGAAACGCTGAAAACAGAGGGCCCTCAACTTTTGAAAATGCAACCAATCAAACTTTCTCCATACATTCTCTATTCAGATGAAAAGGGAAATATTTTTGAAGATATTTCTCTGTATGCTGCAGGCAGAAGCGGGCGCGATGCGCTGCCGGTACCTGCAGCAGACTGGATTGAATTGCCGTCCGGCGGATCTTTGTATGCGCTGCCAGGACGGTATGGAATAGGCATTGACGTTGTAACTGGGGCCATGCGCTTATGCCGAAAAGGTTTTGCTGTAGCTGCGTTTATTCCGCCTGCGCATACAGGCTTGTTTCTTGCAGCATATGAAACGCAGAAAGATGCGCCTACACTGCCTTTGTTTTGCTACACTGCTGTTGGATGGCAGAGCAATAGATTTTATGTTCCTGCTGTGCGCATTGAGCAGGACATCAGGCAGGAACATGCAGGCTACGATAGCGAAAAAATTAAAAAAGGAGCTGGGCATTTATTGCAGGCATATCCTCTTAATCGCCTGGTAAAACACCTGATCGAGAACTGCTGCATGACCTACAATTGTCCTGCAGCAAGAAATTTTTCATTAGGCAGATGGGAATGCCCCGTGCCTTCCTCGCCTGCATGTAACGCAAATTGCATTGGGTGTATTTCTTTCCAGCCCCAGGAGGAGTCTATCCCATCCACACAAGATCGTTTAACATTCAGGCCTACCGCAGAAGAGATTGTGGAATTCACCGTGCCCCATTTGCAAACTGCACTTTATCCTATTGTCAGTTTCGGGCAAGGATGCGAAGGGGAGCCCTTATTAATGTGGGAGACTATCCGGGAAGCCATTATTGCGATGCGCAGACACACCAAACGGGGCAGCATCAATATCAATACCAATGGTTCAAAACCTGACGCAGTTAAAGCATTGTGTGATGCCGGACTAGATAGCATCCGGGTAAGCACTAATTCTGCAAGGAAAAATATATACGAAGCGTACTATCTCCCGAACAATTACCAGTTTGAAGATATCATTGAAAGCCTGAAAACAGTAAGAGCCTGCGGGGGCTGGACTTCCATTAATTACTTTGTTTTTCCAGGGATGAGTGACTCGGTGGACGAATATGAAGCATTGAGAAAGCTCATCATCGAAACAGGTCTTCAAATGATACAGTGGCGCAATTTCAATATTGATCCGGATTGGTATCTGGAAAAGATTGCTGTTGGGGAAACTGGAGAGTTTTTGGGAGTGAAACAAATGATGGAGTTGATTCACGAAGAATTCCCGAAATTGAAATTTGGTTACTTCAACCCTCCCATTGAGCGCATCAAAGGAAATTTTGAAAAGGATTTTGCGCATTAATGCCCTGGCAAGAGGAGCCGACAAATAAACTATAAAAAATTTTTAGAATTATTTTTGTTTCTAAAGTACCTTCCTTTGATGAATTTTAGACCCGCGAACCGCAATGTGTTTATCGGGATTTTACTAGCTGTCTTAGCAACACTTGTCTGGTCCGGCAATTTTATTGTTGCCAGAGGAGCATTTAAATTAATGCCTCCGGTTGCCATGGCTTTTTATCGCTGGGGTACGGCAACAGTTGTCATTCTCCCGTTTGGTTTGAAAAGAGTAATGGAAGAAAAAACTGTTTTGGTCAGCAATAAATCCTATCTATTTTGGGCCTCTCTGACCGGCGTTACCTTGTTTAATACCTGTGTTTATGTAGCAGGCCATTATTCTCCAGCTATAAATCTTGCTTTGGTTGGCACGACTGCCTCGCCGATCATAGCTGTTATCCTTGCGCGTATTTTTTTAAAGGAAAAAATCACAGCATTGCGGGTAATCGGTCTAGCTATTTGCATTTGTGGTATACTGTTTTTGATGGGAAAAGGAAGTTTTAGAGAAATTATTATGCTGCGGTTTTCTTTAGGCGATTTGTGGATATTGCTGGGTGCTTTCTTTTTTGCCGTTTACAACACCCTGGTGCGCAAAAAACCGGCAGTCATTTCTCCACTCGCTTTTCTAACCGTGATTTTTACGCTAGGTACACTGATCTTGTTTCCCCTTTTTATTTACGAACAAAGTTTTTCCACTCCAATTCAGTGGAACACAAACTTGATTCTTATCGTCCTTTATTTAGGACTGGGCAATTCCGTTATTTCTTATATGTGTTGGAACGCAGCCATTGCAAAACTTGGTGCGGCCAGGACTGCGCTCTTCGGAAATCTCATACCTGTTTTCAGCAGCATTGAAGCAGCCTATATTTTAGATGAGCGTATCACTGGCACGCTAATCTTGAGCCTAGTGGCTGTGATATTTGGACTGATAATTGCTAACTTTAGATCCCGAAACAGATGATTGAATTTCTTACCAGAAACCCGGTGATATGAAAAAGGCCATCATTGTCGGAGCTACGTCCGGCATTGGTAGAGAGCTTGCAAAATTATATGCAGAAAATGGATGGCTTGTCGGCGCCACAGGCCGAAGGCAGGACCTGCTCTACACTTTGCAGCTTGAATATCCCAATAATATTGACACAGAATGTTTTGACGTGACAAGTCATGGAAGCATTGCACATATTGAATCCTTAGTGGACAAGCTTAATGGCCTTGATTTGCTCATTTACAATTCGGGTTTTGGTGATATCAGCGAGACGTTAGATATTCAATTAGATCGCGCGACAGTTGACACCAACGTAAATGGTTTTATTGAGATTGTGAATTTCGCTTTCAATTATTTCACTCGGCAGGGCCACGGGCAACTTGCTACTACTTCTTCACTCGCATCCATTCGTGGCAATAGCCATGCACCTGCATACAGTGCCAGCAAGGCTTTTCAAAGTGTTTACTTTGAGGGCCTTCACATCAAAACAAAAAAGATGCATGCGGATGTGCATGTGACAGATATTCAGCCTGGCTTTGTGGATACTAAAATGGCAAAGGGCAATGGCAGGTTCTGGGTTGCCTCACCTCAAAAAGCAGCAGAACAAATCTTCCATGCAATTGAAAAGAAAAAATGGAGAGTGTATATCACGCAGCGCTGGTGGTTTGTAGCGAAAGCACTGAAATGGATGCCCGATTTTATTTATCACAGATTTGGGTGAGAAACTTTTGAGAAAGGGTCCATGGGCGGGGGGAGAGGGCGTGGACTACGCGCAAGATCGCATGTGCATGAGAGCTCGGGGTTTCGTTATTTCTGGAAGACTGAATTAGGATTTTGATGTCGTTATCCTGATTTGGCTTGCGAACAATGGGAGTTTTCCGGGCCAGGATTATCGCTAAAAAATCCATTGACTCAAACAAAAGAGCGACGGCAAGAGAATTAAAAGTTAACATTTCCTCAACCTGCCTTTATGCAATTAGCTGATAATTTGCGTCGTTATCAGTAACAATCAATACCTTCGTATGGCATATATGGCTTATACTGTGGACGATTTTGAATCAAAGAAAAACGCAAAGGCTTCTGCATACACGTTGGCAATATGCGCCGTGATCGTGCTGCTGCTTTTGTATATCACCTGGACACTTCCGGCGCCTCCGCCGCTGCCTGTCGAGGAAGGTATTGAAGTCAACTTAGGAAACAGCGACAAAGGCCTGGGTACTAACCAGCCCTATCTTCCGGGCAAACCTTCCGTGCAAGACCGCCAAAAGTACACTCCTCCAAGGCCGACCGTTACCGATAAAGCAGCATTGAAAGATGTGGAAACAAATGATAATAATAAGGAAGAAGCCCCAGTTGTGAAAAAGCCTGCTGTGACGAAACCGGACGCAACAAAGATTCCCGATAAAGATGTTACCCCGAAAGTGGTAAAAATAAATAAGCCTGTCGAAAACCCCGCTCCTGTAAAGCCGAGGCCCAAGGCCGTTTTCAACGGCGTCAGCGGAAGCGGTACTGGAGGTAATGATGCAGATACCTATAAGCCCGGTGGCAATCAGGGGATAGCAGGAGGCCGGGGCGACCAGGGAAAGCCCGGGGGAAATCCAAACTCTGATAATTATAATGGCACAGGTGGAACCGGCCATTCGGGTGTGGTTATTTCAAAGGGCTTACAGGGAAGAAAAATTATTGGCACACCGTCGTTTACGGACGAATTTAATGAGAACGCTAAAGTAGCCGTAGATATCCACGTTGATGGGAACGGAAATGTTACGAGCTCAGACTACCAGATGCGCGGATCCACTACTTCTGAATCATCGATGGTTGCCATTGCCTTGCGCAAGGCCAAACAGGTAAAATTCAATTCTGGCTCGCAGGAATCCTTCGGTACGCTTGTTTTTAATTTCAAAGTGCACAACTGAGTTCGCTTATGACGCTTGACGCAGCAACGTACAAAGCAAGTTTTACAGAGCCGCGTTTCCTCAGATTTTTTTTAATTTCCAACTAATATTTTTTCTACGAGGTCGAACTTTATAAAAAAAATCCACGCATAGCGGTATTACTCCTGACTGCTCAAGGGCAAGCAATTCCAGATAGAGACAAGTGTCTTTTGTCCCCAGACAGTGTTTGGTAAAAAGCACCGGCTAGCAAAGACAAAACTGCCAATCGACCTGTGGCTGAAAAGATTATGAATAGGTGGCTTAAGGTAATTTGAGCGATCTATAATGCACGTTGGATGTGAATAACTAGGTGTAAAACGCGTGAATAACAAAACAGCAAAAAATTTGGTAACCGGCATTTTGTAACCGTATCTTCAATGTACAATTGAGACAAGATAATCAGTAACATGAAAAGTCAAGTTTCAATCGAAAGCATCGGGTTAGTAAGAGTGTATGAACTTAAGCAATTAAGCAAATGCACTAACAAACTGGGTGCTTTCTTCTTTTATGGTACTCCCCCCCTTGTTTTCCTTCCGCACTTTTTGTTTAAGTTTGATGCTTATAAAAAATCATGCGTTATTTCACACGGACTTGTTTGCAATTAATTATTTTCCTTTTATTGCAAACGATAATTGTAGGGCAAAAGCCTTACACCATCCCTGCATTCTGCGGTTATGCTATCCCGTTGGAAAAAAGCAACGAAGAGGACGAGAGCGTTTTGTTTAGTGAAAAGGAAGGCCTGAATAATTGGGAAAACAAAAATCAACAGATACATTATCATTTTTATCTGCAAACCACCGGTTTTCTACGACTTGCTTTAAATATTAAAAATGAAACGCCGGGTAGTGAACTGAGAGTGCAGATAGGGGACAAGAATTTTAAGGTGATTGTGCCAAAAAGCAATCAATTCAAAAAAGTAATAGTGGGTTCAGTTAATATTACGCGTCCCGGCTTTTATGTAGTCAAGTTACACGCGACAAAAAAAAATGGGAAAAAAATCGCTGATCTGCGGTCTCTCGAACTGAGCGGTACTGCTTCCAAAGATGTCCTATTCAATGCAAGACCGAGGCGCAATGCGGCTTCTGTGCATTTATCATACCCTTTGCCGGATACGGTTAAAGCAATTGGTTTTTATAATGAAGTGACTATTCCAAAAAATGCAGACCAGCTGTATTCTTACTTTATGGCCTGTGGTTTTGCCAGAGGATATTTTGGAATGCAGGTGAACAGTGCATCAGAAAGAAGAGTTATTTTTTCGGTTTGGGATGCAGGTGATGAAGCTATAAGCAGAGCCAAGGTGAATGAAGGAAATAAAGCCCGCTTAAATGGTAAAGGCTTTAATGTGACCGCAGAAGGCTTCGGCAATGAAGGCACAGGTGCCCACAGCCATTTTGTTTACAATTGGAAACCCGGAGAAACGTATCAGTTCTATGTGACCGCATTACCGGATAGTGGATCCGGTACGACCATTTATACAGGTTATTTTTTTATTCCTGAATCACAAAAATGGAAATTAATTGCAAGCTTCAAAGCACCCAAAGACGGAAAATATCTGCATGGACTTTATTCATTCGTTGAAAATTTCTGGGGCTGCAACGGGAATGTATACCGCAAAGCAAATTTCGCCAATCAATGGATCAAAAATGAAAGCGGAGATTGGAAGGAATTGACTGTAAGCAAATTCAGCTGCGATGCAACAGGTAAAACGGGCGACAGGATTGATTTTGGCGGTGGAACAGAAAATAATTCGTTTTATTTGTGGAATGGAGGTTTTCAAAATGCAAATGCAAAATATGGGGATGTATTTTCCAGGGTAGCCACCAATAAAAAGCCTGATATTGATTTATACAAAAACGCTGACAGCCTCCAACAGGCAGAAAAGGATAAAAAACAAATTTTTGATTCTCTCAGTTCCTGGAAATTAGATACAACAGGTTCTTTCAACGGAGTATACTATAAAATTCTAAAAGAAGGGGAGGGAGATTTTGTGCAGGAGAATGATACCCTTACGGTAAATTACAAAGGCTGGTTGATAAATGGGGAAGTGTTTAATGAATCAAAAGACAAGCCCGCCACCTTTGCTTTAAACAAGTTAATAAAAGGCTGGCAGTTTGGTTTGACAAAATGCAAAAAGTCAGGTAGTATCAGATTGATCATTCCATCTGCATTAGGATATTCTATTCGAGCCCGTTCAGAAAAAATCCCTCCAAACAGCATTTTGCTTTTTGATGTGGAAGTTCTGGAAATAAAAAAACAGAGCCTTCTTTAAACGACATATATGATATCGATACCTAAGCTTTCCGTAATTGTTTTATTATTGACTACGCAACTTTGCTATGCTCAAACGTCCTATTTACTAAAGGCAGCAAGAGTCTTTGATGGTGAGCAAATGCACGCCGGCTGGAGTATTTTAGTAAAAAATAATAAAATTGTTGCTGCCGGAGAGAATTTGACTGCACAGAAGGACGTAAAAGTAATAGAACTTAAAAACTGCACCCTACTGCCGGGGCTGATTGAGGGCCATAGCCATTTGTTCCTTCATCCTTACGATGAAACCCCCTGGAATGACCAAGTGCTAAAAGAGTCAAGGGCAGAGCGGATGGCAAGGGCAACCGTGCATGCAAGAAAAACTTTGATGGCCGGCTTTACAACGGTTCGAGACCTCGGTACAGAAGGGGCAGGCTTTGATGATGTTGGCTTAAAACAGGCAATTGAAAAATTGATCATCCCCGGCCCGCGGATGCTTGTTGCGACGCGAGCAATAGTTGCTACCGGAAGCTATGGACCGAAAGAATTGAGCTATGATATCGATACCCAAAAGGGAGCCGCGGAAGCCGATGGCGGCGATGCATTGATAAAAGAAGTACGGACACAAATCGGAAAGGGCGCTGATGTGGTCAAGATTTATGCTGATTATCGCTGGGGATTGAACAAAGAGGCAGTGCCCACTTTTACCTTAGATGAACTGAAAAAAGCCGTTGAGGTTGCTGGTAGCAGCGGGCGGGTAGTGGTGGTGCATGCTACAACTGCAGAAGGTATGCGTAGGTCCATACTTGCAGGTGTTGCCACAATTGAGCATGGTGATGATGGCACGCCGGAAATCTTTAGCATGATGAAAGATAAAGGTATTGCTTTGTGCCCAACAATTTCCGCGGGCGAGGCCGTTGAGCAATACCGCGGTTGGCACAAAGGAGTGGATCCTGAGCCGGAGCGCATCCAAGCAAAGCGAAAAAGCTTTAAAGGAGCATTAGATGCTGGCGTTACTATTTGTATGGGTGGCGATGTGGGCGTATTTGCTCATGGCGATAATGTGCGTGAGATGGAAGCAATGGTTGATTATGGGATGAAACAAATTGACGTGCTTAAGTCTGCAACTTCTGTGAATGCAGATGTATTTAAGATAAATAACCAGGTTGGCAGGATAAAATCCGGGCTGCTTGCAGATATAATAGCAGTGGAAGGAGATCCTCTGGAAAATATTTCCCTGCTTCGAAAAATAAAGATGGTGATGAAAGACGGGGTGATATATTGAGGCCTACGGACTCAGACCGGCTCCCGTTTGAGGGCAAGAATCCTAAGCATCCCTATCTGGAAAAGCGATTTATTAATTCTGCATATTGAGGAAATTGCTGAATCAACGCTTTGGGTTCTGCGATTTCGAAATCTTCAAAATCAAACCCCGGTGATACGGTGCAGCCTGCAAGGCAATACCCTTCAGGGTTAGTTACATGAGAGGCAAACCAATTGCCTGCTTTTATTACTGTTTGAAACCTTTGCCCTGTTTCTGCATTCTTACCCAGGTTATGCTGGGTCAAGGTGCCATCGGTTTGTATTTCATATATGCGTAGGGCATCACCAGAATAAAAATGCCAGATCTCATCAGAAGCAATACGATGGAAAGCAGAGAACTGCGTCTTTTCCAATAAAAAATAAATGGCTGTGCAAACATTCCTGTTGCCACGGAACCCCTTTGGCAAATTGTCTTTATTTACCATTACAGGGGACCGGTATATTTCCCTATAATAGCCACCTTCCACATGCTTAAGCAATCGCAATTTTTCAACCCAGTACGCTGCGCCTGTACTCATGGGATTTTTGGTTCAATAGTTGTCTTGGTTGCATAATAATTGCTCAGAGAATCCTTTATGTGCAATGTGTCTTTTGGCACAGCAGGTATGGTAAAGTAAACCTTAAAGAGGGAAGAATCTTTTGTTTCCATTTTCACCTTGATGTCAGAAGAAATGAGCTGATTATAGCGCCTGAGCGCTCTGAATTTATTGGCTGTGGCCAGTATCACAAATTTGTATTGTGCCGAATCATTACGTTTTGATGCCATAAAGGGGGTACCGTCTTTTTTCTTTGTCGCGGCAGAATCAGTTTGGAGGGGAGCGTTGCCGGCCGTATCGTTGTTTATCTGGGAGGTTGAGTCTGGCTGTTGCACCTTACTCGTATTTTCATTTTCGCTTGACCCTAAGATTTTATTTTTGTAGAGATTAAAACCGCCCCAGCCAATCAACACAACGGCCCCTAAAAAGCCAATCACAAGCAATATCTTTTTTGCCGCTTTTGACTGCGGGGAATAATCAATTTGTTGATTTTCTAATGGTTTTTTTCTTTTTTCCACTGCTTCTGCCCTGTGCTCGCCAGGCATCTCTAATTTTAAATAACTGTATTCACCCGGCTCAAATTCATATTTGCCATCATTTTTCTTTGTAATCGAGCCAATACCTTCAAGGTAAAACGGTTTGCCTATATTCAGTAGCTGTATGCCAAGACGCAGGTAGGAGTCCAGGTCAGATTCCGCAAGCGGCTTCATTTTACCGGTATATTTATGAATAAATGCTATCAGTTCTGCATCAGGCTTTTGAACTGGAGTAATGTCAAAATGAATGCCCTGGACAACCTGGGGCTGTTCTTTTTCCGTCTTTTCAGGCAGGGTAGAGGAGGGGTCTAAGACAAAAACCCCAATTCCAGGAAGCTGTAACGATTTGTTCTGGTAAAGAAATTGGGCAAGAAGCTGAGGTAATTTCAAGTTGAATGGATTTATGGCGCAATTTAATCATAATAACACTCTGTCACAACGCAATGCAAAAGAAATTATTACACATTTTATCTTCGAAAAATAATTATATTTTTCAGCACTATCTTTGTAGCCTTTAGAGTCTCATGCTCACACAACAGGAAAAAAATTTTATCGATTACTGGCAACGCAACCGCGGCAAGCAAAAAAGGACGTTTGTACAGTTTCTGATCGGCATCCCTTTGGGGCTTTTATTTGCAATACCAATCTGTGTCAATTTCTTTTCCGGCTGGTATAAACGGGCACGAATGATGACCGGAACAACCGATTTCAACCCGCTTGTTTTAATGATCGCCATGATCATAATTGTTGCTTTTGTGGCGATCTTCTCCAAGAAGCATCAATGGGACATGCGCGAACAGCAATACAAGGAATTGGTTGCAAAACAGGCAAAGGAACCATCTTAGTCGGGCCGGGAAAAAAAATAATATTTCTTTGCAGCAATATTAGATTTCCTGTTGTCTATATCCTGAACCACATATTTTTGAGAAATTTTTTGCATGCAGAAAATATTATCTCTTTTACTATTAACCGTTTCCCTCTGTTTTTTATCGTGCTTTAAAAAAGATACTGGTTGCAGCTATCAAAATGACACTACCCTGGCGCCATCCGCTGAAACTCAAGCCGTCAAAAATTATCTTGATTCCGTCGGAATAACGGCGACTTTGCATCTAGGGGGGTTTTATTATTATGTCATAAGTTCGGGTTCGGGCAATCCGCCCGGCGTTTGTTCTAGCGTTACGGTGAGTTATAATGGAAAACTCATTAATGGATCTGTATTTGACCAGCAAACCGATGCCCTGTTCACATTGGGTGGTTTAATCCCCGGATGGAAACAAGGCTTACCTCTTATTTCAAAAGGCGGCGAAATTAAACTGTTCATACCACCTTCCTTGGGGTATGGATCAGTTCCAGTGTATGATAACGGCGTTATTGTGATACCAGCTAATTCGATATTGATTTTTGATATTCACCTTGTTAATGTTCAGTAACCGTAACTATTAACTACCTGCTACCACGCCCCGGATCTACTTTCGGGGCTTTTTTATGGCCCTGGGCCACCCTACAAAGCCTTACTTTTAACTGATAGGACCCTGGGGGACCAACTTACAGCTTCCTCGTCATCCACCTTTATATCGCATGGTTTTTCTGTAATTTTGATCTTAAAATCAATTATTTGCCACACGAAGCAATTTCTGTATTTGACATCTTCAAAATTGGTATCGGACCATCCAGTTCTCACACTTTAGGCCCCTGGAGGGCAGCGCAGCGCTTTGTTTATTCTTTGCAAAATTCAAGCGAACTATCTGATGTCAGGAGCATACAGATATTGCTCTATGGCTCACTGGCCAAAACGGGGAAAGGGCATGGAACAGATATCGCCATTCAATTGGGCCTCAGTGGGGATGATCCTGTGACCTTTGATGTCCAAAAGATCGAAGAGAAAATCGGGCAAATAAAGACTTCAAAGAAATTATTGCTTAATAACTCCTGGCAGATAGACTTTGCCCCGGAAGAATGCATTCATTTTTTATTCACGGAAACTTTGCCCTATCATCCAAATGCGGTTACATTTTTAGCTGATTATGCCGATGGACGTAAAATTGCAGAGACCTATTATTCCATCGGAGGTGGCTTTGTGAAAAAAGAAGGCGAGGAGCAGGGGAGTGATCGATCGGTGCAGTTGCCATTCCCCATTGACAATGCAAACGGGTTACTGCATTGGTGCATGATGACGGGCATGGTCATTAGTGAAGTGGTGATGGAAAATGAATTGGCCTGGCGAAGCGATGCCGAAATTAGAAATGGGATATTGAATATCTGGGAGGTGATGAAAGATTGCACTTTTCGCGGCTGCCACCAACCGGGCGTCCTGCCTGGCGGATTGCACGTAAAGCGCCGTGCAGCTCACTTAAGCAAAAAACTTTTGGGAGAGAAGAAGTACTCGGACTATGATTCCTGGATTGAGTGTATCCGCGCGGGCGGCAGCGATTTTAAGTATATACTGGATTGGGTAAGCTGCTTTGCTCTTGCAGTGAATGAGGAGAACGCATCATTTGGCAGAGTGGTGACAGCCCCGACAAATGGCGCAGCGGGTGTGATCCCAGCAGTCCTTCAATACTTCACTGTGTTTTGTGATGGGAATAAAAGCGATGCGATCATCCAGTTCATGCTCACTGCTGCCGAAGTGGGCAGTATCTTTAAAAAAGGCGCGACCATTTCTGCAGCTATGGGAGGGTGCCAGGCTGAGATTGGAGTTTCTTCGGCGATGGCTGCTGCTGCACTCACGGAGTGCATGGGCGGCACACAACGCCAGGCTTTGATGGCTGCAGAAATTGCGATGGAGCATCATCTCGGACTCACCTGCGACCCAATAGGTGGCTTGGTGCAGGTGCCATGTATTGAGCGCAACACCATGGGTGCCATCAAAGCAATAACTGCCAGCCAGCTTGCATTGCAGAGCACTCCGGATTTTGCTAAAGTGTCATTGGACGCGGTGATAAAAACCATGTGGGACACTGCTTTGGATATGAATAGCAAATACAAAGAAACCTCTGATGGAGGTCTTGCCGTGCATATACCCATTAGTTTGAGCGAATGTTGATGACCCTCGGCCTTCCACATTGTATTTGAGGGTTTCAATTTCTACGTTAAAGATTCCAGTACACAACTAAAACCTCTTACAGCACTAACTGCAATGAATAGACGAATCACAAAACTGAAAATAGAGAGGTTGATCTCGATAGTGGGTTAATATCAATCCCGGTTGACAAAAGACCAAAAAGTCATGCAAGTACGCTTAATCCCTTATCACCACCCCATTTCCCACAATTATTTTATCTTACAGTATATATTCCTAAGTTCTTGAACCGTAGTTACAAAATATTTCCCCTCGGGGATGCAGCCGCCTGTGTTGATCTAGGCAACCTCATCGATGAGAATCTGAACAAGAAGGTGCTTGCCATGCACCATTGGCTTACGGCAAATCCATTCGAGGGCCTGAACGATATTGTTGTAGCGTATGGATCACTTTCTGTTTACTACGATCCGATTGCTACAAAAAGGAAAAACTCCATTAACACTTCAGTTTTTGAATTCGTCAAACAAAAATTAGAGACCGCCTTAAGGGAATCTATAGTCAACGAAGAAGACAACAATGATATCATGCGCATCCCCGTTTGTTATTCGGATGATTTTGGCATTGACTCGGATTTTATTTCAAACGAAAAAAATATTTCGAAAGACGAAATTATTCGGTTGCATACCTTGGTAACTTACAGGGTCTATATGATTGGTTTTTTACCGGGCTTTTCTTATCTCGGCAAAGTGCATGAAAAGTTAATTATGCCAAGAAAGGCGCAACCTGCACCTGTAGCTGCAGGGAGTGTTGGCATTGCCGGCGGGCAAACTGGCATCTATCCAATGCACACTCCCGGCGGTTGGCAAATAATCGGAAGGACACCTTTGAAATTGTTTGACGCAAAGGCTAAAGTTCCCAGCTTGCTAAATGCAGGAAATCTTGTTCAATTTTTTGAAATCAGCAAAGCGGACTATGAGCATTATTTTTATAGATCATAAAAATGATTACCTGCGCATGTTGGAATCTTTAAAATGTAGCCTACGCAGCACTGGTCACATATCATAAACCCCAAAACGTATATTTTAATGTCCTTAACAATCATAAAACCCGGCTTACTTGACACCATTCAGGACCTCGGCAGATATGGCTACAGCCATTGGGGCATCAATCCGGGTGGGGCGATGGATCGCTACGCTTCACAAGTTGCGAACATACTCGTTGGTAATAAGGTTGATCAGGCACTCATCGAAATTCATTTTCCTGGCCCGCAAATATTAATTAATCAAAATGCATTGATTGCGATCACAGGAGCCGATTTTTCGCCTATGTTAAATGAGCAAGTACTTGCTTTATGGCAACCCATGGTTGTAAGAAAGAATACGCTGCTTCAATTCCCCAAATTAAAAAGTGGCAGCGTTTGCTATATCGGAGTCCATGGAGGATTTTGTATCGACCAATGGCTAGGCAGCCGGAGCACCAACCTGAAAGCTGGCGCCGGCGGGTTTTTAGGCAGGCAGCTAAAAAAAGGCGATGAACTATATTTTAAAGAGAATACGGTTTATTTTGCGGGCCTGTTGAAACAGGAGCATAATCTGGAACTGCTTCCCTGGCGCGCATCCACAAAAAGAATCTATGAATATCCTCATGAAATTTTTATAATGAAGGGTAGGGAGTGGGAATATTTAACGGGCACTTCTCAGTATGATTTTATTGAAAATAATTTCATCATCCATCCAACTTCTGACAGGATGGGGTATCAGTTGGGAGGCATTCGATTGCACATGAATGATAAATTTGAAATGGTCTCCTCAGGCGTGCATTCAGGGACGATCCAACTATTACCGGACGGACAATTGATTGTCCTAATGGCTGACCATCAGACTACCGGTGGCTACCCGCGCATCGGCCATGTCATATCCTCGCATTTGCCAAAACTTGCACAATTACGGCCGAGCGAGAGTGTGAAGTTCAGGATTGTTGACATCTCCGTTGCCGAAGAATTATTACAAGCTCAGCAAAAAGAATTGCACATTTTGGAAATGGCTTGCCATGAACATCTAAATGCCATTGTATGCTGACGATTGATATGAACTGTGATATGGGAGAAAGCACGGTTCTTTGGCCTTACAGCATTCTTAAAGACCTTGAGCTTCTAAATTATATAAGCTCAGCTAATATAGCATGTGGCTTTCACGCTGGAGATGCAAATACCATGAAGCTTTTAGCAGATGCTGCAGTAAAAAAAAACATCGCGATTGGCGCACATCCATCTTTTCGGGACGCAAAAAATTTTGGAAGAAGCAATATGGAATTATCGCACCAATGCATAATCGAAATTGTTTCTGAGCAAATCAGTTTCTTGAATGATATAGTGAAATCTGTTGGATCAAAACTACATCATGTAAAACCGCATGGAGCTTTGTATAATATGGCTGCAAAAGACAGCATGCTTGCAGATTCTTTTTCCAGGGCGGTAAAAGATTTTGATAAAGATATATTGATTTATGGGCTATCCGGGAGTGAATTAATCATCGCTGCGGAAAAAATCGGGTTACGAGCATGTAGTGAAGTGTTTGCTGACAGGACCTATACAGAAGATGGACACCTGACCCCAAGAGATAAGCCGGGTGCACTTATTGAAGACGCTGACCATGCCGTAGAGCAAGCTCTCCAGATGGTGACAACGGGCACTGCCACCTCTGCTTGCGGAGAGAAAATTTCAATTAAAGCAGAAACGATTTGCATACATGGAGATGGGAGTCATGCAATCGAGTTTGCAAAACGGATTCGTCATGCACTGCTCCATAAAAGCATTATAATAAAGGCGGCTTAAATACTTTTAAGTTTTCCTTTGCAATTTCTTCAAAATTTTACCGTTCTGTGGCTGTTCCCACTTCACCATTGTTCAGGTTTTATTATTTATGTAAATAAGAAATTATGGCTGCTAACAACAATGGCAAGCAGAACGGCTTGTATACTTACGACTCATTCAGCGGGAATGCTAAAAAAAACGATTCTCATTTTCTGTGGTGGTGTGCAGGTGCACATCAGCAATTGCTTAAAGACTTTACGTCCGAACATACAAAATATGCAGGCCTTGGCGGGGTGATACTTGCTACTTTTGCCCTGGCCTCACTATCTGCCGGGTATGCCATATACAGCGTGTTTAACAACTGGGTCTGGGCCGTTGCCTTTGCAGTTTTGTGGGGATTGATCATATTTAATCTCGACAGGTTCCTTGTCTCCACCATGCGCAAATATGGTGTGAGCATGCGCAAACAATTATGGATGGCCTTGCCGCGTCTCGTACTTGCATTATTGATTGGAATCACCATTGCAAGACCCCTTGAATTAAAAATCTTTGAAAAGGAAGTGGATGTGAAAGTGGCTGAAAACATGCACAAGAAAGTCTTACTCAATGATAGTCTT
>DATMMJ010000478.1:0-2255 GCA_035569795.1 Puia sp.
CTCTCAATTGAAGCTTTTCCAATAAATTAGGTAGCATTTATATAGTTTTTATTTAAATAAATAAATACGAAGCTGCAAGTCTGCAAAATTAAAATATTCATTCCTCATATTGGCATTTTTGTCTATAAAAATCTTGCAATCATGCCTTTTGACATAAAAAATACAATAAAAACTTATTCAAAGGACAAAGAGGTCATGTGACCAACCTCACAATACTTTTTCATTTGATTGGGCTTCCCGCTTGCGGATTTTTTTTTTATCGCGGTATTTAAGGATAGGCACTTTGCTTTCGCTGCCGCGCAGCAGGCGGCTTATATTTTTTTGATGGGTAAGTACTACAAGCAATGCAACAGAAATTGCGAAACCACGATAAATCGGTTCTCTTTCGTTAAAAATAAATAGGATTAGCACTGCAAAAGCAACACTGGCGAGTATGGAGCTAAGAGAAACAAAACGTGTCAGGTAGAGTACCAAAATAAAAACTCCAACACAATATATCGCAACAATTGGCTGCATTGCCAGTATCATCCCAAATAAAGTGGCAACTCCTTTCCCGCCACGGGAATCCGCCCACACTGGAAAAATATGACCTAATACAGCAGCCAGTCCCAGGCCAACCATAAAGTTGGTCCGGTCAAATTCGTCATGAAGATAATAAGGAACAAGTATGTACAGGCTGGTTGCGATTACGCCTTTGAGCACGTCCACAATCATTACAAAACTTCCCCATTTTGATCCAAGTACTCTGAATGTGTTAGTGGCTCCGGAATTTCCGCTTCCATATTCGCGGATATCAATATCGAAAAAATATTTGCTGATCCAAATCGCAGTTGGGATGGAACCAATCAGATACGCCAAAACGATAAGTAAAACTTCTACCATTAAGATGTAAGGTTAAAGTTGGTTTACAAATATAGCCATAAAATCGTTAATAATTAAGATTTTAGTAAGGCTTCTTCACTTGAGTTCAAAACAATACAGATCCAATTTTCTTTTTCTTGTTTTGAAATAATTCGCAGTCCATTACAGCGCGCCTCCTTTTCAATTTCCTCGTAGTCCCCGCTCAATATTCCGCTTATTACCACAACGCCCTGCACACACAAATGTTGTTTAAATGAATGGAAATGCCTTAGTATGACAGAAAGGTTGATATTAGCAAATATGATGTCAAAACGGCATTTTTCCTCTATAGTTTCCCCTTTTAGCACAGTTATTTTGGAGCAATCATTGGCTTTAATGTTTTCTGCTGCATTTTTTATGCTCCAGTCGTCATTATCTATAGCAATTATCTTTTTTGCTCCACATTTTTCCGCTACAATGGCAAGCAGACCAGTTCCCGTCCCAAAATCAAGAATAATTTTTTCTTTGCACTCCAGATTGCTGATCGCCTGGATCATTAAGAAGGTGGTAGCGTGATGGCCAGTGCCAAAGCTCATTTTTGGGGTGATGATAACATCGTGCATCACCCCTTTAAACGGCGGATGAAACGGAGCCCGGATGCCGCAGAAATCTTCCACCTGGACTGGTTCGAAATTCTTTTCCCATTGGTGATTCCAATTTTTGGGCGCCATGATTTTTTTCGAATACCCAACACCGTTATCCGCAATGATTTTTTTAAATTCAGCGACTGGAAACCCCTTAGCTTGTACGTATGCCAGAAGGTAGCTATCGGTTTGTTCAAAGCCCAGGAAACCGCATGCGTCGAGTTGCGCAACAAGGATATCTGAAAGGGAGTTATTTTTTAATGCAATGGTTATTTTGATATAGGTTTCCATTCTTAAAAAAAGGCCCGCAATGTGTAATATTGCAGGCCTATCAGAAAAAAAATAACACTTTTATTGAGGAGCCTGATTGCTTGGTCTTGGCTCAGGTTTTGGCATGAGCACCTTTCTGCTTAATTTGAATTTGCCCGTTCTTTCATCCACACCAATCAATTTTACCTTCACCACATCGCCTTCTTTCAGTACACCATCCATGTTTTCAAGGCGCTTCCAGGAGATCTCACTGATATGCAGCAAACCTTGTTTTCCGGGGAGGAATTCAACAAAAGCACCAAATTCCTTTATGCCTTTGACCGTCGCCTCGTACACGGTGCCGACCTCAGGCATAGCAACAATTCCTTTGATCCACGCAACGGCCTTATCCAGGCCTTCTTTTGCAGGACTGAATATGCTTACTTCACCAAAGTTGCCAACTTCTTCCAGATTGATGGTAGCACCTGTCTCACGCTGAATTTCCTGTATGATTTTACCTTG
>DATMMJ010000479.1:0-2694 GCA_035569795.1 Puia sp.
CTTCTGATTGCGGTACTTAAAAAGCGCTTTAAGATGAGAAGATCAGCAGCGCTTGCAGCAACATCATCCCCCAGAATTGTTTTTTTTGCTTTGATCCACATATTATAGTAATCCAGATCATCCCCTTTTAATGAAGACGGATTAAAATCCTTCGCTTCAAATTTTTCTTTGAACATATAATACACTCTGGCCTCTTCTTGTGAATCATCTTTCACGTTAGTCCCGTCCTTGCCGCCAATAAAATTCCAACCATGAATATCATCGACATAACCATTATGGTCGTCGTCAATGCCGTTGCCGGGAATTTCTTTGGGATTTGTCCACAAAACACCTTTCAAATCTTCATGTAATGTGTCAATGCCTGAATCGATTACGGCTACTATGACTTGTTTGCTTTTTATTTTTTTCTCTCTCACAAATTCATACGCCTTATTGAGGCTAATGCCTTCGAAACCATCCTGTTCTTTGTCCATCAAGTGCCAACCTCTTGGCAATTCCGTTTTCGCCGCGTTGCCCTGAGGGAAAATGTCCTGGCAGGTAATCAATATTAAGATCACAGGGCACAACAACCGTTTCAATCTACTCTTCATTTTTGGTTTTATTTTAGTTAATAACACCTAACACTGATGCATGTTCATGCAAAATGAACAATTATATTGATGAAAAAAAAAAAACTTTAGAACTAATACTAAACAACAAACCATCAACACATTTTCAGAGCATTGATGGTTTATTAGTAATGTTAAATTTTAGAATAGTTCAGTCAATTTTTTATTATTCGTTTGAAGTCAATTTCAGCTCCACTCTTCTGTTCGCTGCTCTTCCGGCCTCGGAGCGGTTATCTGCAATGGGGTTTTCCTGGCCATGGCCAAAAGCGGACACGCGGCCGAGTGGAATTCCTTTGGTGAGCAGATATTTTTTAACTGCGTTGGCTCTTTTTTGCGACAATACCAGATTGCTCCGCGGAGTACCTGTAGTATCGGTATATCCATGGATTGCTAATCTAATGGTAGGCTCGCTTTTTAGAATAGTCACCAGTTCGTCCAATCCTGGGTAAGAATCCTTGGTCAGTTTATCGCTTGTTGCTGAAAACAAGATATTCCGGGCAACATAATTCACTTTTTCCTTTAGCTCATTTTTTATTGCTGGACACCCATTATTTTCTTTTATTCCGGGGACTGTTTTGCAGGAGTCATGTTCGTCATCAATGCCATCGCCATCAGTATCAGGGACCGGACATCCATGATATTTTTCAATGCCGGGAATTGTTTTGCACGAGTCATGCTCATCATCAATCCCATCTCCATCAGTATCGGGTACAGGGCAGCCGTGATATTTTTCTATGCCCGGAATTGTTTTGCATGAATCATGCTCATCATCAATGCCATCGCCATCTGTGTCAGGGACCGGGCAGCCGTTGTATTTTGCGAGGCCAGGAACGTTTGGACAAAGGTCCTTGTCATCAGGGACGCCATCATTATCAGAATCCTTCACGGCTATTTTAGTTGCATGGGGTACAGCTTTGGTTTGCGTTTTCGCAATCCAGATACCTAGCGAAGCGCCGAATACCTCGTGATGAAATGTGCCTGCATAGGGTGCTGTATAAAAATTGGTGAGGCCCCTGCTTGCGTAGCAACTCAATATTACATTGCCAAACTCAAAACCAGCTTTTGCGTTAAGACCAATGTCCATGGTTTTGTATTTATTGACCGCATTGCCTACTAGCAGATCTTCGCTTCCTGATTGGTAATTTACTGAGGAGCCATTGCTTACAGAAAGGGTTTGGTTATTCATGTTAGCATTGTAGATAAAGGCAAAATAAGGGCCTGCACTAATAAAAAAAATGCTTTTGTGAGAAGATGATAGAAACATTTTATAGGCTAGATTCAAGGGCATTTCTATATAGCCCATATTCAGCGCGGTTTTTAGAGAAAGCGTGTCAGTCGCTGCATTGGCAGTGTCGTAATTCTTAAAAAAATGCCTGCCTTTGGAGGCGTAATTAATTCCGGGCTGAAAAGAAAAACCTTTTTGCCCAACGGGTATGTCCACAAGAAACCCGGCGGCAATCCCCGTGCGGGAAGAATAGAATGGTTTAAAATTAGTATTCCAGTTGGAAAGTTTATTGCTCTCAGCCACGCTGGCGGAGTGAATGCCAATGAATGCATCTAACTTTATCTGAGCATCCGCTAGTGAAACCGTAATCAGGGCAAGCAACAATAAGGGTAGTTTTCTATTCATAAGCATGGGCTTTTCATAGCTTGAAAAGCTATTCCAATCCAGCTATAACGTGTAAAGAGAAGTATTATTTTGACAATTTGGGAGTTTTGAATTTAGGGTTCTGGCTCCTCTGTACGAAGATATTAAGCAACCCAAGCATGTGGGGAACTGTAAACTAGAAATCTGTTTTTAACATTTTTGTTTTTTCCGGCATATCGCTATAAGTCAAACTTAATGCCCTGTGCCAGCGGCAGGTCTCGGGAGTAATTGATGGTGTTGGTTTGTCTGCGCATATAAGCCTTCCATGCATCGCTTCCACTCTCGCGGCCGCCGCCGGTTTCCTTTTCTCCGCCAAATGCACCACCTATTTCCGCACCGGATGTGCCTATATTCACATTAGCAATCCCGCAATCACTTCCAGCATGAGACAGGAATTTTTCTGCTTCACGCAAATCGAGCGTCATGATCGATGAAGAC
>DATMMJ010000480.1:0-2934 GCA_035569795.1 Puia sp.
AACAGATTGTTGCCTTATTATTAATGGAAGGAAAACTTGGCGGCTTTCATTTCAATGATTCTAAGTATGGGGATGATGATTTAACTGTCGGAAGCATCAAACCCTATCAGTTATTTTTAATTTTCAATGAACTTGTTGAGGGGATGGATGCCAGGGGAATGGATCATGCAACTGATCTTGGCTGGATGATTGATGCAAGCCACAATGTAAAGGATCCACTGGAAGATTTGCTACAATCTGTTGAAGCGATCATGATTTCTTACGCTCAGGCATTGTTAGTTGACAGAAAAAAGCTAACTGAAGCGCAAAATAATAATGACGTAATAGCATCGCAGGAGATTTTGCAGGCTACCTTCCGTACAGATGTGCGCTCAATAGTTGCAGAGGCAAGGCTGAGAAGCGGTGGTGCACTAGACCCGCTCGCAATGTATCGAAAGGAAAAGCTAAGAGATCGCTTGATCAAAGAGAGAGGAACAAAAACAATTGCCACTGGTTTGTAACGGTAAATGATAAGCAGTAACACCAGGAGATGATTAAACAAAATGCGATAGCGGTTTTTGATATTGGCAAGACAAATAAGAAATTACTGTTGTTTAACGAGCAATACCAGATAGTTTTTGAGCAGTCAGCGCAATTTGATGAAATAAAAGATGAGGACGGTTTTCCTTGTGAAGATATTTTAGCCTTGACAGAATGGATCCAAGGATCACTGAATCAGGTGATGAATGTAGACTGTGCAGAGATCAAAGCAATCAATATCTCAGCCTATGGCGCAAGCTTTGTACATGTCAATAAAGAATGCTGGCCAATCGCACCTTTATATAATTACTTAAAGCCTTTCCCTGAAAAATTAACACAGAAATTTTATGCTCTGTATGGCGGAGCAATCAATTTTTCACAAATTACTGCTTCACCCATACTTGGCAATTTAAATTCTGGTCTACAATTGTGGCGGCTGAAATATGAACAGCCTGGATTGTTCAATCAAATTGCCTGCTCATTGCATTTACCACAATATCTCAGCAGCATCATCACTAAAAAAAATTACTCGGATATAACTAGCATTGGTTGTCACACTGCACTTTGGGATTTTCGAAAAAATGGGTATCATGATTGGGTCTACAAGGAAAACATTATAGGAAAACTTGCTCCTGTTTTCCCGTCGGATGCAACGATACAAGCCTCGTGGGGCAAGCATGTTTTACTTGTTGGGATAGGCATGCACGATAGCTCAGCAGCCCTTATCCCTTACCTTTTACATTTTACAGACCCGTTTATCCTGCTTTCAACGGGGACTTGGAATATAAGCCTAAATCCCTTCAACCATGCAAAGCTTACTGAAGACGATTTGAATAAGGATTGTTTATGTTATATGGACTACCAGGGCAAGCAGGTAAAAGCTTCAAGGCTCTTTGCAGGCTATGAGCATGAGGAGCAAACAAAAAGACTTGGCGGGCATTTTCATGTTTCATCCGATTATTATAGAACTATCGCATTTGATGCTTCCATCATTTCAAAACTCCCTCCCATAAATGAAAAGAGATCTCCGCGAAGAGGCCCAGCCATGCTGAAGGCTCCGGAGTTTGCGCAAAGAACGCTTTCTGATTTTTCAGATTATGAGACTGCTTATCACCAACTGATGCTTGATATTATCTTTCAGCAAATACATTCTACAAATCTGGTATTGCAAAACACTGATGCGAAAAGAATTTTTGTCGACGGAGGCTTTAGCAGGAACCCCGTCTTTATGAATTTATTAGCAATGTATTTCCCGCAATTGGAAGTGTATGGAGCAACCCTGTCTCAAGCCAGTGCGTTAGGAGCTGCCCTGGCAATTCACCGGTATTGGAACGATGAGGCTATGGTTGGTGATATGATTCAGTTGAAATTATTTTCTTCTAAACTGGATTCTTCCTTCTAAAAGTTAAGCTGGAAATAGTTGCAACATGCTACAAATGATTCCATTGCAATCCAGATGGTTTCTTTTTTCGATGCATCTTAAATCGTAACATCTGTTGCTTTTTGCCCTGGGTTATGATACAAATCATTTTTTGTTTTGATGGTTGTCATAGTAATCGAAGTTTAAATGGGTCAACTTTGCTAAAAGAATTTTGTCAGTAATTGATAAAAAAATTCTGAGAGACTGAGTTCGGTATGGATGATGTTGCAGTACGTAATGCCAAGAATGCAGCTTTAGGCGCAATGTTGATAATAATTCTTCGCATTCTGTTGTTGAGCTTCTCTGGGATGGAGAACATGGTAAAAGGAAGACACAAAATTAATGATCATCGTATAAAATAATAATTATGAAACCGCTTATAGCCCCAACCAATTTCACTGCAAGCTCAGTGAATGCTGCAAAATATGCAGCCAATATGGCAATGATGGTAAATTCCGATTTGTATTTGATTCATGTGCTGCAGCTGCCCGTGAGCAGCGCGGAAATACCATTGACTGAAGAAATGTATGGTGAAATGCACAAGTCAGGTGAACAAGAATTAGAAAACCTGAAACTTCTGCTGCAAAAACAAACAGAAGGCAGGATTAATATTTTCACCCTCCTGGAATCCGGTAATGTGGAACAGAAGGTGGCGGAACTGTGTCAACGAAAAGCTCCTTTCGCAGTAGTTATGGGAATCAAAAAAAGCGCTGCTGAAAGATTTGTCTTTGGGAGTAATGCCCTCATTTCGATCAGCCATCTGCATTACCCATTATTCGTCATCCCTGAAGACTCTAGCTTTCACGCCTTGCGAAAGATGGTGCTTGCTTATGATCTCGAGGGTCCCAATAAAAACATCCCGGTAAGTTATTTGAAGGAACTGCAGCGAATATTTAACGCGGATTTAGATGTGTTAAATATTAATGCAAAAAAGAGGGAAGACTTGCAATCAAATCAAGAGTATTTATTCATAAAGGATATGCTCCAAGATCTCC
>DATMMJ010000481.1:0-3963 GCA_035569795.1 Puia sp.
ACATTGTTGCATGATGGGCTGTGGTCAAGAGAATTCTATTTTATTTTCGACCTGTTGGGATATGACACAAAAAAAACAACCAACATGCAAGGAGATCTTGCGCAACTGGCGAATTATAATTTTGGCACCAACCAAACCCAACTGGGCCAGCTATGGAATGCTTTATACAGGCTTATATTCCGCGCGAATGTGGTAATTGACAGGGCGAATGCATGGAACCCCACTGTATCTGCAGATGTGCAAAATGCAAAACAATATGTTGCCGAAGTAAAATTTCTGAGGGCCTACGCTTATTTTAACATCGTGACATTATGGGGAAGAGCGCCATTGATCACTGCTTATGACAGTGTGGTGAATAATAATTACTTTCCCAGGTCTTCAACAAATGCAATATGGACGTTTGTTGAAAAAGACCTTACCGAAGCAGCAGCAGACCTTCCTGTTACTTATAATGCGGCAACTGATTTGGGCAGAGCTACAAAAGGTGCTGCACAATCTTTGCTTGGCAAAGCTTATTTATATGAACAAAAATGGAGCAGTGCGCAAACGACACTGAACGAGGTTGTGCAATCTGGCACTTATTCTCTTGATCCATCCTATGACAATCTGTTCAGCACAACCAACCAAAGCAGCCCGGAAAATATTTTCCAGATAATGAATGCCCCATGGACAGATTGGGGCATTGGCAACCAGTATTATGTTTTTGGAGGCCAGGAAACCTGGGGCGGCAAAGCCACACATTCTGATCGCGCACAGGAATATGGCTTTAAAGATTGGTGGAATGTTTATGTGACCACCACAGCCGTAAATGCTTTTCATTACCCAAGCCCTGCGGATGGAGTTACTCCTTATGTTGATCCTAGAGCAGCTTCCACTTTCTACGGGAATAAACCAAGCGGTGGCGATACATTATATTGTCAGCAATGTAGCTCAGGTTCTTTATCATATCCTTTTAATGCTTCTGACCCGCAAGGTGATTACAGTTGGAAGAAATATGAGTATTATAACCTGGTGTCATCCTACGGTGGCCCGCAAAGCCCCATCAATGGTCAGGTTATCCGCTATGCTGATGTCTTGTTGATGCTCGCTGAATCTTATATTCAACAAGGTAACGCTGGTTCTGAGCCACTTGCATTGATCAATCAGGTAAGGGCAAGAGTAAAAGCAGTGCCTTACACAACGCTTGTTGACCAAACCAGTGCACTCAATATAATAATCCGCGAAAGACAATTAGAATTTACTGGCGAACAGTCGCGCTATTTTGATTTGCTTAGATGGAGCATTATTAAACAAACCATTAATAGTGAAAGAGCGGGCGAACCAGGCGACGGGTCACAACCTTTCCAGGATAAGAACCTGCTTTTCCCAATACCGGATGTTGAAAAAAATTATAATCCCAATGTGGCAAAGGATATACAAAATGGCTGGAACTAAAGAAAAATATCCTCATAAACAAGTCTAGAGCAATCTTTCATTATCCCTATTTTCAAAACCTGTCGTTGTTTTCCAAAACAGACAGGTTTTGTTATTTTAACAATTCGGCCAAACAAATATTATCGCACAAAAAATTCTTACGGCATTTGGAAAGAGGATAGGTTTGAAAACAGGAGGCCTGCTGCCGCATTGTATTCAAATAATCATTGCTGATTGCTTGATATTGTATGTAAGTTTTTTTGAGAAGCAAATATAAAAATCGATTTGTACTTTTTGGTGGCAATAACATTTGCGACGAAAACTTTATTGTTCCTCAACAAACAAAATTTAATTTTGTCTTATTCTGAGTTTCCATAATTGAGTAGCTAACAAATGCCCTATTTTGCAGGATCCTATAGCTCAAAAGTCAAATGAAAGTATTTATAACAAGAATAATTTCTCCATCCGGCATTCAGATCATGAAGCAAGCCGGGATTGAATTAAAACAATGGGAAGAAAAAAGGGAAATCTCCCGGGATGAGCTAATAAACATTTGCAAAGAATATGATGCGCTGATCAGCGTGGGGCAGGATTGTATTGACAACATATTCCTGAATGCCTGTAAACACCTTAAAGCAATAGCGCAAATGGCGGTTGGATATGATAACATAGATATTCCCGAAGCAACCAAACTTAAGATTCCCATTGGCAATACGCCAGGCGTTCTTAGCAGCGCTACCGCAGATACCGCATTTTTGCTAATGCTGGCCGTTTCGCGAAAAGCATTTTATCAGCACAAAAAAATAATAAAAGGCGAATGGGGTTTTTATGAACCAACAAGTAATCTCGGCATAGAGTTGCATGGCAAAACCCTTGGTGTGTATGGGTTAGGCAAGATTGGATTTGAACTTGCTGCCAGATGCAGGAATGCCTTCAATATGGATATAATTTATTGCAACCGCCGTAGTAACCCTTTGGCAGAGAAAGAACTCCAAGCAACAAAAGTGCATTTTGAAGAATTGCTGGCTCAAAGCGATCTGCTTTCTGTCCATACTGCCTTAACTGTTGAGACAAAAGGGAAGTTCGATATACGTGCTTTTAGCAAAATGAAGAAGACTTCTATTTTTATTAATACGGCAAGAGGTGCGATCCATAATGAATCCGACTTGATAGTAGCGCTGAATGAAGGAATGATTTGGGGCGCAGGATTGGATGTGACCAATCCTGAACCGATGGGAGCTGACAATCCATTATTGAATATGCCGAATGTGGCTGTGCTTCCGCACATAGGCTCAGCAACTGAAGAAACACGATCTGCGATGGCTAGACTTGCTGCAGAAAATATTGTTGCTGCATCAAAAGGAGAACGCCTGCCACACGCAGTGAACCCGGAAATTTATGGTGGATAGGCTGAAATAATAGTTTACACGGGGGACAACTAAAACCATTCAAAAAACCTAACTTCAAACTTCAAAACAGCCGGCTTCCAGATAGGCAGGAATTTTTGAAGTGCACGCCAAAGGCGCACTGACTGGTGCTTTCAATTTGTCTTTTTTTAATTGGAATGTTAATAGATCTTTAATGAGTAAAAATATTTATTACAAATCACTCATCCTGTTATCACTTTTTGGTTTTTCTTTTTGTGGGACTGTTTCAGGTCAAATGCAATACCCGACCACAAAAAAGACAGATCAGAGTGATACATATTTTGGGACTAAACTGAGCGACCCCTATCGCTGGCTTGAGAATGATACTTCTGCTGAAACAAAGGCCTGGGTGATAAAGCAACAAAAGTTCACCAGTGATTATCTCGCTAAAATCCCTTTCAGGGAAGACATAAAAAAACGCTACAGCGAGCTTCTGAGATATCCTAAATACTACAGCGCATTCAAAATAGGAGAATATATTTTTTACACCCGCAATGATGGCGTCCAGAACCAGGCCGTGTATTATTTTCAAAAAGGCATCCAGGGTGAACCAAAGGTGTTCTTAGACCCCAATACTATGTCTTCCGATGGTTCTGTCTCCGTTGGCTTAGATGGCGCCTCCAATGATAAAAAATTCCTGGCCTACCACAGCAACAAAGGGGGCAGCGACTGGCAAACATTACACGTCATGGAAATTGCAACGCAAAAAAAACTGGATGACGAAATTGACTGGATGAAATTCGGCGGCGCGGCATGGACAGGTAATGGGTTTTATTATACAAGATATGATAAACCCGCCGCAGGCACAGAACTCACGGCAAAAACGGAGAGCCCTAAAATATATTATCATATATTAGGGACCAAACAAGAGCAGGATAAATTTATTTATGAGGATAAAGAAAACCCTCAAATGTTCCTTGGCGCAAGCACAACCGAAGATGAACGATTTCTAATCTTATTAAAATCAAGAGGAACTGACGGCAACGAGGTATGGTATAAAAATTTAAAAAATGGCCAAATCGATTTTAAACTCTTACTCAAAGGATTTGATTATAATTATTCTGTGGTAGATGATGTGGACGACAAGCTGCTTGTGTACACTAATAATGGCGCTGGCAATTAC
>DATMMJ010000482.1:0-5830 GCA_035569795.1 Puia sp.
GGGATTTTTTTTGCCCATAGAATCGTCCACTCAATGCCAATAAATCTTTTTTGAAACTCCCTATAATTAAATAACTTTGAAACAACACCCTCTTTTTACAAAAACCCTACTGCCGCATGAAAAAATTTTACATTCCCACAATTTTTTTTCTTCTAGGCGCTTTCTCTCTTATTTTCTTTCATCCGCTAAAAAAAGATTCAGAAAATAGGCTTGGGCAGGTTAATGAACTAGAAAGAAATGAGGAAGTTCTTGCCAGGATTAAGCAGGAAGTGTTAATGACCAAAGACCCGCTTTTAGGGTATGTGCCTATAGAGAGGTTAGAAGCTGCCAGGAAGCAATGGACTGGTCCTATAGGTGGCAATACCAAAGGTTCCTCATCACCGCTTGGAAGCAGCGCGAACATTTTAGGTGCGGGTTTAACATGGAATGAGCGAGGCCCAAATAATATTGGCGGCAGGTGCAGGGCAATCCTGGTAGATAAGGCCGATGTAAGCGGAAACACGGTGCTTGCAGGTAGCGTAAGCGGCGGACTCTGGCGCTCAACCAATTTTTTGAATGCTACACCTTCCTGGACGGTGATCAGCAGTGTTTCTGCAAACCTTGCCATTACGACACTGGCGCAAGACCCCTCAAATTCTAGCGTGATGTATGCCGGTACAGGCGAAGGTTATTTTAATCTGGATGCAGTGAGGGGCCTGGGGATTTACAAAAGCACAGACGGTGGAATCACATGGGCCTTATTGAGCTCTACGACGACCGGAGGAACCCAAGGGAATGATTTTGGCTATGTCCAAAAAGTGAATGTATATACTAACGGGGATGTATACGCATCAGGGATCAGTGCTAAGTTTTGTAATGCAGGGGGCGTCCTAAAATCCACGGATGGCGGAACGACATGGACAAGAGTCATAGGAAAGCTTTCCGGAGCCCTCGTATGTTCTAATGCTGTTGATTTTAACGGATACGATATTGAGTTTTCTTTTAGCGGAGATATTTATGCGACGGTCATTGATAATAGCGCAATCTTCCTTGCAAGTCCGGGTAACCCTGCGGGGAAAATATATAGGTCACCCGCTGGCGCTACAGTGGGCGATGCCGGGACATGGACTAATATTGCTCCACCTGCAGGCTCGGGAAAATACTGGCAGCGCGTCCAGGTAGCATGCTCCCCTTCTAATAATAACAGACTTTATGCAATTTTTCAGGGAACAGGAAATGGGATTGGATCAATTCAGAGATCAGATGACGCGGGAAGCACGTGGACTGATATTACGAATGCGAATCTTTGGTGCGATGGTGGATCAAATAACGGCACGGATTTTTCACGCCAGCAAGCCTGGTACGATTTAACTATTGCGGTGAACCCCGGTAACGATGCAACTGTCTATGCGGGAGGTGTAGATATTTTCACAACTTCTAATAGCGGAACAAGTTGGTCGCAGCTTACGCAGTGGGCAGCGGGATGCACAAGCCTTCCTTACGTGCATGCTGATATACACAACATTACTTTCCTTCCCGGCTCATCATCAGGATTTATTGTTGGCTGTGACGGAGGGGTATTTTATACCGCCAACAGTGGAGGCTCATTCGTGAGCAAAGACCAGAGCTTGAACGTGACACAATATTACGCGGCAGCAATTCATCCGACTCAAGGTTCAAACTATATGCTGGCCGGTGCACAGGATAATGGGTCGCACGTCTTTAATAATTCTGGAATCAATACTGTCACTACGGCAACGGGCGGAGACGGCGCTTTTTGTTTTATTGATCAAAGTAGTCCCAATTTTCAGCTTACAAGTTATACGAACGCGGAGTATTCACGCTCAACGGATGGCGGCACAAGTTTTAGCACCTGGTCTTCTTCGACAAACGGCCGTTTTATAAATCCTGCTGATTATGATAATACCACGCAATTTCTTTATTGTGGCTATACTGATACTAGGCTGAGACGGATAGGCACCATAACCTCTGCATCACCAATTGGAACCAGTATTATTGTCAGTGGTGCAAACCTCCAGGTGTCCGCTGTAAAAGTTGACCCGACTACAACCGACAGCGTTTGGGTTGCATTTTCAACGGCCGATGATGCCAGCAGTGATCAGGTTCCTGCATTGTACGTGATAGGTGGAGCAAGTACTGGGACAAGAACAATTACCCAGTTAACCGGCCTAGTGCTTGCATCTGGATCCTATATTTCAAGCATTGATGTAGAGAAAGGGAAAGCGAGCCATTTGATAGTTACAGTATCTAATTACGGAGTAGCAAGTGTGTGGGAATCAAAAGACAAGGGAACTACCTGGGCATCTCTTGATAACAATGGAATGAACCTGCCTGACGTGCCCGTGCGTTGGGGTTTGATTGTTCCTTCCACGGCCAATGTGGGAACTGGTGGGCCTAATGCAGGCATTATGCTTGCGACAGAACTCGGAGTATGGTCGACAACAGCCAGCAACGGAACCTCCACGGTTTGGACTCAAAATTCCACGACGTTGGGAAATGTGAGAACCGATATGCTTAAGTTCCGCACTTCCGATAATTATCTTGTTGTGGCTACCCATGGGCGCGGCCTTTTCTCTACCAATTTATTAACCTCTCCATTGGCCGTGAGGTATGTTTCATTCACCGCCAATGCCGAGAGTAATTATGACAACCTTCAATGGAATGTAGAAAATGAAATAAATGAGAAGGGATATGATGTGGAAAGGGAATATGCCGACGAAAACGCATTCACGAAAATCGGGTTTGTGGAAGCAAAAAAAGCCAATTCATCCAACCAATATAATTTTGTTGACAACACCATCGATCTGGGGAGGCAGAATGTTTTTTACAGGTTAAAGCAAACAGATTTAGATGGCAATACAACTTATTCTGTAACGGTAATGCTTACCCGAAAGCCATCTGTGCATTTTGTTGAGTATATTTCGGTAAATGGCGGTAATTTGTTTATGAGGTTGAACAACCACAATAACATGGGGCAGATCAATGCCCGGATTTTAGATATGACGGGAAGAATGATTCTAAACAGGGATATTGCCTTTCAGAGCCAATATATGGATATCAGTAATCTAGCTAGTGGCGTATATGTGCTCAGGCTACTGGAAAGTAGCAGTGGAGCACAATTCGCACAAAAATTTGTGAAGAAGTAAAACGGGTACTTTTATAAAATACGCTTTTTATGAACTCGCGCGGATTCACCGCAAGTCCGGGGGTTTAGACAATATTGCTCGTCCAGCCTATTTCGGGGTCGTTGGCTTGCAGTAATACAGCAGACTGCTGGTACCAAAAACAAAATTATTGGCATCGGCCTGGTAAACAGATAAATTCCAGGTATTTTTTCCTGCAACGATTTTAATATCTACGCCGTGTAACGTTACGATGCAAGGCAACTCTTGAGAAGATAGTTGCTGATAAAAAGTAATATCGCCGGCAGCAGTGTGTTCATCGGATTTTGCGTGTATGTTAAGATTTTTTATCAGCATGGCATTCCTGCTAGTAGCACCTGGCTTTGCCCTTCTTCTGTACACAAACCATTTGCCAAGTATATTATTAATGCCAACCGCTATGGGAGTGCTGAAATCCTCGGGTTTAACAGAAAGCTTCCCCAACTTCTCATACCAGAAAGAATCAGTTTTTCTGAGCCGATGGATAAAGCGGTCATTATCGTCAAGCACTAAGGTATTACCGGTGAGCGATTTTATTGTATATACATCCGCAGCCACAGTAAGGGTATTGTCCCAATCAATATCTGCCTCACCATCAAGGGTCATGCTCGTTTCAACGCTTGTTCTTGTCTCCACCTTGTTGCTGTCAGTGAAAATTAGTTGGACGCTGTCATTAAAGGGAACCAAAGCATTAGTCTTTCGGTCTTTTCTTTCAAACTCCTGCCATTTTCCCTGCAATTGCAGGAGTGAATAATCCGGTTTCTTACCTTTTGAATTGCTGGGTCTTTTCTGTAGCGTTTCCCCTCTGCGCTTGTACTGTGCATTTGCTAGAGTGATGAAAGAAAAAACCGTGATCAAAAATAAAAAATATTGTGCACGCATAAAAAATGATTAAAGGTTATTACACGGATTTGCGGCCCGTAAAAGTAATCAAATTGTTGCGATGCAGCTCTGTTTCGTTATTTTGCCAACTATCGGTATAACATTTTACGGGCGTAATATTTCGATACACATGGCTGACACTTAACGTTTTATCATTTTATCCTTAATAATATCATTAACCACTTTCTCCCGTAAATTCTGGCTAATAGTGATCTTTTGGTTTCCTATGTCTAAAACGTTGCCCTCGATGCTTTTTATTTTGTGAATGTTGACAATGAAAGATTTGTGCACTTTTATGAAAATGTCTGCAGGCAATTGCTCTTCTAAGCTTTTGATGGTAACGTACACCATCATTTTTTTTGAATTGGTATAGAGCATCACGTAATTCAACATTGCCTCTGCATATATTAAATCATGGTAATACACTTTTTCTATCTGACTCTTGTGTTTTATAAAAAAATGGCCATTGATTTTATCTGGCGAGGCCTGCAATGTTTTTTTTAGGTCCCTTGCTTGTTTTGCTTTGTTACATGCTTTCAAAAACCGGTCAAAGGCAATTGGCTTTACCAGATAATCCAGTACATCAAGACCATAAGCTTCGACTGCATGTTCAGGATATGCGGTGGTCATGATAATGCTTGCATCCAACTTGGCGCTTTTTAAAAAGTCTATGCCATTGATTTTAGGCATGTTGATGTCCAGTAAAATGATGTCAATAACATTGTCATTTAACAGCGACATTGCCTTCAAAGGGTTTTCTGCCTGTCCTACCAATTCCAAGAATGCTATTTCTTCAATGAACTCACACAATACCTTTCGTGCAACAGGTTCGTCGTCAATTACAATACATCTCAGTTTCATGGCAAATCGATAATTAGGTTTGTTTCGTAAAAATTATCTGAACTTTTAATATTAAGTTCATGCTTTTGGGGGTATAAAAGCACTAATCTTCTTTTTAAATTGACAATGCCAATACCTTTGGAATCGCTGTTATTTCCGAGCTTCTGGAATTCTTTTGTATTGAAAACTGAACAATACAAAACACTCCTTTTCGTATTTATTTTGATTATGATTTTATTTTCCTTATCAGAAAAACTGCTTACAAATTTAAACGCATTTTCAATAAGCACTACTAGTAAAAGCGGCGCAATGGTTAAACCAGTCTCCGTACTTTCAATTTCAACCTGCACGATTAATTTTTCGTCTTTTCGCAAACGCTGAAAGGCAACATAATTCCGAATGTATTGAATTTCCTTTTCCAGGCTTACTTTCTCTGCGCCACAATCATATAACTGATATCTTAACAATTCCGAAAATTCCAACAATATGTTTCTTGCAACCTGGTTGGTTTTATCAATGTGCCCGTAAATAGTGTTTAGTGAGTTGAAAAGTGCGTGTGGATTGATTTGTGCTTTTAAATAGTCCAGTTCATTTCTTACTCTTTCCCTTTGTGCCAATTCCAATTGTTGCTGGGTTTGTATTCTGTCAACCATCATTTTCCCAACTGTGACAATTAATACCCAAAGGGAAATGTTGATCACTGAATTTAAGTATAATGTGCCAAAATCAGTTGGTGCAGCACGAAAAAAATGAAGATTCATTTCGAGGGCAACCAAAGCCCTGAGCCAGGCCGAAAGCGCGATGATCATTATTGTGGATAAAATAAAAAGAACATATGCCTTCTTTAATAAAAATCGAGGGACTATGAAGTTATTGATGCCATAATAATCTGCAGTAATAAAAATCAAATAACAAAATTCTACCGTCATAGTTTTGGTAAGCGAAAA
>DATMMJ010000483.1:0-20114 GCA_035569795.1 Puia sp.
AAAGAAAAACGGGCAAAGGAACTGGTCATCGCCAACAAGGAGCTGGCTTTTGAAAACACAGAGAAAGAAAAACGGGCAAAGGAACTGGTCATCGCGAACATAGAGCTGGCTTTTGAAAACACAGAGAAAGAAAAACGGGCATCGGAGCTGGTCATCGCCAACAAAGAGCTGGCTTTTGAAAACACAGAGAAAGAAAAACGCGCAACAGAACTGGTCATCGCCAACAAAGAATTAGCATTTGAAAACACAGAGAAAGAAAAACGGGCAACAGAACTGGTCATCGCCTACAGAGATAAAGTAATTGCGGAAGAGGCAACAAACCTGCAGGAACAATTCCTTGCAAATATGAGCCATGAGATCAGAACTCCTATGAATGGCATTACAGGAATGACGGATTTGCTATTAGAAACGCAGTTAAATGATGAACAACAAGATTTTGCAAAAACTATTAAACGTTCTTCTGATAGCTTACTAGTGATCATTAATGATATTCTCGATTTCTCAAAAATAAGAGCCGGCAAATTAACTATAGAAAAAATTGATTTTATTCTTAGTGAAGTAGCCGAAAATATAAGAAAAACTTTCAAGCATCGGCTAATTGAAAAAGGACTGGCCTTTAGTTTTAATATAAACGAAGATGTTCCTGATGCATTAAATGGAGATCCATACAGACTTAATCAAATTCTTATAAATCTTGTGGGCAATGCGATAAAGTTTACACAAAGCGGCAGCATTGATGTCAGCATAGCAATAGAAAAGAAAACCTCGGATGAAATATTTCTAATTTGTTTAATAGCAGATACCGGCATTGGGATTCCGGATGATAAGCTGATTGTGATATTCGACAGTTTTACCCAGGCAAGCCTTGATACATCGCGCATGTATGGTGGCACAGGGTTAGGACTTGCGATCACCAAGCAGTTATTAGAAATGCAAAACGGTAACATCTCAGTGGAAAGTAAAATAAATAGCGGGTCAACTTTTAAGTTTACTATCCCTTATGGTTTAGCCAAGACAAATAACCCATCAATTTTCAGGGGAAAAGATTTAAAACATTATGGCACATTTCTAAATGACAGAAAATTTCTTGTTGCTGAAGATAATGAAGTAAATCAAAAAGTAATGCGGCATGTGCTGCAAAGAGCAGGAGGGAAAGTGGACATTGCTGTAAATGGATTAGAAGCGGTTTCATTCCTTAAGAATAACCATGATTACAGCCTTATAATAATGGACCTGCAAATGCCGAAAATGGATGGCTACGCAGCAACAAAGTATGTAAGGAATGTGATGAATGTTTCGCTTCCTATCATGGCAATGACCGCATCGGTATTAAAGGGCGAGAAAGAAAAATGTATTGAGATAGGCATGAACGATTATGTTTCAAAGCCATTTGATTTTTCCTTTTTATACAATCGAATAGGCCACCTCCTGGGTTTGGAGACGACTAATTATGTTGCGCCTGTAATTGAAAAACCGGACAACGAAAATTTATTTGATCTGAGCCTGATTGAAGAGATGGAGGATGAGGAATATCTTTTGAGCATACTCGCTACTTTTTTGAATAAAACGCCCGATGATTTGAAAGAATTACAAAATGCGTTTGCATTTGGTGAATTTGATAATGTGTATAAAATAGCACACAAGTTAAAAACCAGTGTAGGCCTTTTTAAAGCTATGGGACTATTCAATATTTTGACTAAAATTGAAGAGAGCACAAAAAACAAAACTAATGATGGTCTTGAAAGACTCATTAAACTGGCAAATAAAGAATATAAAAAAATTAAAAGCCCGTTACAAAATATTTTAATAAAAATTCAGGCAAAGGTACCCACTTTATAATAAATTAATAATAAAAACCATGAGAATACTTGTAGCAGAAGATGATATGATAATGCTAAAAACGATTGAGCTTCGATTGCAGAAGGACGGCTTCGAAGTTATCACAGCTCAAGATGGGCGAGATGCGCTTCAGAAAATTGAAGAGCTATCACCCGATTTAATTATTACAGATATCATGATGCCCTTTTTGTCAGGGCTTGAAATTGTTGGAGCCGTAAAAAAGAACGTGGGTAAACACATTCCCATAATTGTGCTATCCACAATGGGACAGGAAAATGTAGTATTGGAAGCATTTCAATTGGGAGCTGATGATTACATTACAAAACCTTTTAGCCCCAAAGAATTATCGGTGAGAGTCAAAAGATATGCCTCCAATTTAGAAAAAAGTGTTTCTCCATAAACCCCATTAAGTCAACTATAATAATTGCAACATCTTATGCTTTTAGTAATAAATTTTCACCTGTTCGTCATTATAATTTATGTATTTCTCGCATTGCTGTTTTTGCTACTTATCAGCATCTTATGTTTTACCATTTATAAAAAAAGAATTGAATTCAATAAAAAATTATGGCAGCAGAATTTAGCTGGGGTTATAAACCAGGCGATACTTTTTGTTGAGGAAGAAGAGGAGGAAGAGGCGCGTATAGATCTAACGTATAAGATCAAAACGCTTTTACAAAATTCAGGATTCAGGGATTATGTAATTAATGAATTGATACAGATTAAGAAAAGCCTTTCTGGTTCATCAACCTCAAATCTTAAAAAATTGTATGAGAGTTTAAATCTGGATAGAGACTCTTTTGGAAAAGTAACTGAATTAAGGTGGCATGTTAAGGCTAAGGGGTTACAGGAACTGGGTGAAATGGAGCAATCAAAATATCTAAAAGAGATATTCTGGCTCACAAACGATGAAAATGAGCTTGTGCGTAACGAGGCCCAATGTGCCATGGTAAGCTTTTCCGGCTTTTTAGGGCTATCCTTTCTGAATGTAACGGAATACCCCATGAGCGAGTGGCAACAGGTACAATTGCTAAATAGATTAAATGATATTAAGCCTGAAAATTCCAATGTTATTAAAAAATGGCTGCAGTCTTCAAATGAATCTGTAGTAGTATTTTCTTTAAAACTGGCGGCGTTTTATAATTGCAATAATGTGTATAATGATGTGATTACTTGTTTACATAGCTCCAGCCTTCGGGTTAAAATAACGGCATTGGAATACCTGAAACAAAGGCCTCAGGATGACACACCTGAACAGATTATCAAGCAGGACCACTTTGAAAGTAAGGTATACAATCTGGCAGTAATTGATGTCTTAAAAGACATTGGAAGCGAAAAGCAAATGTATTATCTACAAAAAAAATTACACGATAAGGATAATGATATAAAAGCAGCCGCTGCAAAAACGATATCATGTTTACATCCTTTGGGGAATTCATATTTGCAATCACATCTTTTAGCAAAAGAAAACCCATGGAAATCAATTTTTCTTCAAATTACAAATGAACGCGTAGCATGAACTGGCAAAAATATATACTTGACTTCTTTACGTACGGGATTCTCTTTTATTCATTCCTTACGCTTTTCTTTTATCTTTTTATTGGCTTTTATTCTACAGGAGAAATACGAAAATATCTGCGCAAGAACAGCTTTGCTGATTACAGGATTCTCGCAGCCTCCGATCACCTTCCGGGTATCAGTATTTTGGCTCCTGCCTATAACGAAAGTGTAAATATCATTGAAAATGTGAGATCAATGCTTTCTGTTAATTATAATAAACTTGAAGTGATTATCATTAATGATGGGAGTACCGATGATACGCTTAAGAAATTAATCATGGCGTATGATCTTTACAAAACAAATATTTTTATAAATGAACAAATTCCAACAAAAAAAATTAGGGGAATTTATAAAAGCAATAACCCAGTTTTGGATAAACTGATTGTTGTGGATAAAGTAAATGGCGGCAAGGCAGATGCTTTAAATGTTGGGGTGAACCTATCTAGGCACAATTATATTGTTTGTTTAGACGTGGACTGCGTGCTGGAACAGGATGCTTTGCTTAAAATGATAAAACCATTTTTAGAAGAAACAAAAGTCAGAGTAATTGCTTCTGGTGGTGTCATACGCATCGCAAATAATTGCAAAATAGAAAATGGCCGATTGATGCAAATAAATTTGCCTAAAAATATATTGCAAAGAATTCAAATTGTGGAATATATCCGGGCATTTTTACTCGGGCGTATGGCCTGGAGCAGATTAAATGGTTTATTGCTTATCTCCGGAGCTTTTGGGGCTTTCGACAAAGAAATAGTAATAAAATGCGGAGGTTATAATTTCAAAACTGTTGGCGAGGATATCGAACTGATTGTAAGAATGAGGCGCTATATGGAAGAAAATGACCTGCCTTATAAAGTAACTTTTATTCCTGATCCCCTATGCTGGACAGAAGTGCCATCCAATTACAGAATATTGGGAAGACAAAGGAACCGTTGGACAAGGGGTACAATAGAAACACTGCGGAAACATAGAGTCATGTTTTTTAATCCACGATATGGGTTGCTTGGAATGATCAGCTATCCCTATTGGTTTTTCTTTGAATTTCTTGGACCTATTATTGAATTCACAGGAATGATATTCTTTTTAGTTTTCGCATTTTTAGGCTTAATTCAATGGAGTTGGTTCTTTATTTTGCTTGTATGTATACTTTCATTTGGTTTTTTGTATTCAGCATTTGCAATATTAATGGAGGTGCTAACCTATAATCAGTATAAAGGGAAAAAGGACATTTTTAAATTATTAATAGCTGCTTTTCTTGAACCTTTCATTTTTCATTCCTTTGTAGTTTGGTCAGCAATAAAAGGTAATATTGACTATTTAAGAAAGAGAAATAAATGGGGCGAGATGACCAGGCAGGGACTAAATTCTCAACCCTTGCCTATCCGTAAATCAGCGCCAGTTATTGTTGAAGCTAGACCAAAAAAGTACACTGGGCCATTATTCCCAAAAATGGTTTTGCAAGGTGTAAAAGCACTTCCAAAAGGTCAGGTTGACTCCATGAACGAGAAAAATAAAGGGGATCTGATGACAGGGCAGGGATTACACTTGCGACAACAATCAATTGCTGTATCAGATCCGGTTATTTTTGATGCTGAACCAAAAAACGCTCGGGGGCTCCTCCAAAAATTATTGCAGGCTGTAAAAGAAGCGGCAGTATATAGCATTGTATTACTAGCTTCCATGTTGATCATAAAGCTTTATGAGCTTATACGTAATGCGCAACAATTTGGGGTACCAAAAGGCTTTTTAAAAGCGGTAGGCTTTGGCATTATTAACGATATATCGTTTACATTGAATTTAGCAATTGTTCCGGTTGGTATTTATGTATTGTTATTCCTTTTAAGCAAAAAGATTGCACGTTTCTTCTTCCTTACTTTTTCATTGGTATTGATTGCGATACATGCGATGCTTGCCGAATATTTTTTAGAGACGCTTGTTCCGTTAGGGGCAGACCTGTTGAAGTATTCGCTTGTTGATATAAAACAAACAATTGGCGCAGCTGGCGTTTCACTAACTTTTATAGGCGCCATGATACTAATGCTGGCATTCATTATATGGTTGTTTGTTATCATCCCCAAAAAACTCCACCTGAGTACGAGGCTTTCTTGTATGCTTCTTGGCGTATTTGCTATTGCAGCAATTGTTTCCACAGCATCCATTACCAACAAATGGAAACCTGGTCAGGAATTCAGCAATAATATTTCTTTGAACAAATCGTATTTTTTTTATAGCAGTTGTTACCGGTCTTTATCTGCCAATAGAAAAGATGACCTACCCCTGGATGGAGGTGTTACCTTAGCAAATGCAACTGCATTTAATTATATCGATGAACAGCATTACCCATTTTTGCATACTGTTGATCCAAATGCAGATGTGCTTTCTCCTTTCTTTAATAAGACCAGTATTCCTCCGAATATAGTTTTCATCGTGGTAGAAGGCTTGGGTAGCGCATTTTCAAATAAGGACGCTTACCTGGGAAGCTTTACTCCGTTCCTGGACTCCTTGTCAGGAAAGAGCCTGTATTGGAAGAACTTCTTGAGCGCTGGCGGAAGAACCTTTGCTATGCCACCATCCATTTTTAGTTCACTCCCCTTTGGCAAGAATGGATTCCTGGAATTAGGAGACCGAATGAAAACCCATTTATCATTGTTTAATGTTTTGCAAAACAATGGCTACAGCAGCAACTTCTTTTATGGAGGCAATGCAGGCTTCGATAACATGAATACATTCATGAAACTGAACAGAACAAATGTCTATGACGAAAAAACATTTTCAGCAGCTTATACCAGAATGCCTGCGAGCAATAGCGGATTCAGTTGGGGCTTTGGAGACGAAGAAGTGTTTAAAAGATATAGCGAAGCGACCAGCAAAATGAAATCACCGACCTGTAATGTTTTGCTAACACTTTCAACGCATAGTCCTTTTCTAATTAAAGACGAGGATAAGTACTTGCAGATTTTTGAGCAGCGTATGCAGACACTTGAGTTTAGTGAAGCGCAGAAGGAAGAACACCGGCATTACAAGAGTCAATATGCTAGCATATTGTACTTAGATAATTCAATTAGAAATTTTATCAATGGCTATTCGAAGCGAACTGACTTTGGCAACACCATCTTCATCATTACGGGCGACCATCGTATGCCGGAGATCCCCATGTCAACAAAGATCGATCGCTATCATGTGCCGCTGATCATCTTTTCGCCACTGCTGAAAAGGAGTCAGGTTTTTGGAGCTGTGTGCACCCACTTTGATATAACACCAAGCCTGCTATCGCTATTCAGCCACAAATACAATTTCAAGGTGCCAACGATTGCTACCTGGATGGGACAGGGTCTGGATACAGCGCATGCTTTTAGAAACATTGGTTCTTATCCGTTGATGCATACTAAAAATGAGGTAACGGATTACCTCATGGATGGCTATATGTTAAATGGCGAGGATTTATACAAATTAAATGACAACATGGATCTTGAACCTGTTAATGATGAGGTTGAAAAGGGAAAACTCATGGCAGCTTTTACCAGGTTCAAACAAAAGAATAACAAGTTCGCAAATAATAATTTAATCATGCCTGATAGTTTATTAATCAGGTAAACAAACATTCATTTTTTAATCTCATTTATATATGCATAAGCGGACGATAATCATTATTTCTCTTTTATCAGCATCTTCTTTTCTGAGAGCACAAACATGCGACGAGCTTTTTAAGAATGCAAAAGTAGCAGCTTTTGATCTTAAAAATTATGGCGAGGCAAAGCAGCTTGCACTCCAGGCTCTTGAAAAATCGCCATCATATGCTGATGTAGAAATTTTTTTAGGAAGGGTATACAGCTGGAACAATCAATACGATAGCGCCCGGTATCATTTTTTGAAAGTACTTAGCACTGCCCCCATAAGTGAGGAAGCCAGTATCGCTTATGCTGATCTTGAATATTGGAACGACCATTATGAGGAAGCGTTACGTATTTGTAATAATGCATTGGCCGTCTATCCTGCTTCTGAGGCGCTTTTGCTTAGAAAAGCAAAGATATTAAATGCCACAAAAAACCCAAAAGAAGCCAGCAATATTACCAATGAGCTTCTAAAAAATAACAAGCACGACTCAGCTGCCTTAGCTTTTTCATCCAAGCTTAAAGATGCTGCTGCAGTAAATATATTGAGCATAAGCTACGATAATTCTTCCTTTGATAAACAGTATGATAAACCATGGCAATTTGCAAGTATTTCATATGGTCGCTATACAAAGCTTGGATCTGTATTTGCCAGGGTGAATTATGCCAACCGCTTTGGTGAAAATGGTATACAAGGGGAAATAGATGCTTACCCGCACATTAATAAAACCTTTTACAGTTATGTAAACTTTGGTTATTCGAATAATGTGGGCGTGTTTCCTAAGTACAGAGCTGGCTTTTCTTTATATGCAAACTTGCCTAAAAGTTTTGAGGGTGAGGCAGGCCTGAGATTCTTGTATTTTACAAGTTCCACCTTTGTGTATACATTTTACCTAGGTAAATACTACAAAAATTTCTTATTTAGTGCACGCACGTATATAACGCCTTCAAATGTGGGTGTTTCGCAATCTTACACGCTTGCCGGCAGGTATTACTTTAAAGGTGCCGATGATTATGTTGGTCTTAGTGCGGGTCAGGGTATTTCGCCCGATGATACCAACCAAGCTATTTTATTTAATTCTAAAAACAATTTTTCTTCCAAGCAGGTCTTTGCCAGGTTTAGCCGTACATTCTTAAAGTGGAATGTAATTTTAATAAGTGCGGGGTTAATCAACCAGGAATATCAACCTTCCGTATATGGTAACGAATTAGATATGTCAATAAAATTAAGTCACAGGTTTTGATTGGTGCCTCGCCGTTATTAATTGAGGTTTAGCAATTAATGGTCGATATACTTGATTCTTTGTGAGTGGCTTTCAAATGTGCTTGTTTTACGAATAGACATGTACGTTGCAAGCGCCGTCAACTGCTGAATCTGGTCTCAGCATTAGTCAGGCGGGGAAGAGATATGAAATGTCAATATCCAGGACTTTATGAAAAAACCAACCAAGTACTTTGTCCCAATCATCTCCTTTTCACTGATGATTTTGGCCGCGATTTTATTTTTTACTTACCAGCAGGCATCTCGTGCAAAATCTGCTGCAGCATCGGCACTCCACGCTCAGGAAATGCTATTTCATACTGCACAGGTACTGGCCTTGGCTACGGTAAGTGAAGTTTGTTCAAGAGATTTCATACTAACTGGTCAAGGCGTGTTTCTTGAGTCTATGAGAGACTCAAAAGATAATATTCTCAAACAAATTGACACGCTGAGGATACTTTCTACTTACAATGCCGCCCAACGTTTGCGCATTGATTCATTGTTAATGTATATAAACAAAGTAAATGATTTGTCTGAAAGCCGAATTACCCTGAAAACAGTAAAAGGAATGTTGCCTGCATTACAACTTGTTTCATCTGATCTCGGGGAATCTTATATCAATGGCACAAGGCAAATCGTGAAAAAGATGCAGTATGAAGAAACCAGACTGCTTCAGGAAACAAAAATTGCGACTAAAAAAGCGACTGTCTTATTGAACTGGTTAATATTTAGTTTCCTCATCTATATTCTTGTTTTATTTATCATTTTTTTAAGAAGAGATTGGTTATATATTAAAGTAATAAACAGGATTGAAGAAACCCTAAAAAAAAGTGAAGAGCGTTTTCGCCTGCTGGTTAGTAATGCAAAGGATTACGCCATTATTATGCTTGATTCAAGTGGGAGGATAGTTAGCTGGAACAGTGGTGCAGAGCGCATTAAAGGTTATGGAGAGCAAGAAATTATTGGAAAATTTTTTGAAGTTTTTTATCGTAAAGAAGATATTGAGAAAGGAGAACCCTATCATAATCTGGAAATGGCAAATATAAACGGGCACTATGAAAAAGAAGGGTTGCGCCTTCGAAAAGATGGCTCCACATTCTGGGCCAACATTCTTATCACTGCATTAGTGGATGATACGGGCAAACTATGTGGTTATTCAAAGATCACAAGGGATATTACTGAAAGAAAAAAAACGCATGAAGAATTGGAGTCTCGTTTACGTCAGATAAACTTGTCAAACGATGCCATTTATACATTGGGTTCCAATCTCAAGGTAAAAACCTGGAACTGCGGAGCAGAAAATATGTACGGCTATGCAGAAGTCGAAGCCCTTGGAAGGGATCCGCATAAAATTCTGAATACTTCCTATAAGACCGAAGAGCCAAAGTCTATTGGTGGCGCCCTCGCTGGACAGGATCACTGGGTGGGCGAATTGAAAAGAAAATCAAAATCAGGTAAGGATATCTATATAAACAATTCCACCACTACCATCCGGGATGACCAGGGTAAAATCAGTGGCTATGTTGTGGTTGATCTTGACATAACCAGGCAAAAATACCTCAGGGAACAGGTAAACCATCTTGCAACCATTATCGAGCATTCTATAGAGGCAATCATTTCAACAGGATCGGACAGGCGCATTATTAGCTGGAATAAAGGCGCGGAAGAATTATTTGGCTATAGCAAAGGAGAAGCCATAGGTTCAACATCTGCTGAACTTGGATATACCAGACTCGCTGAAAATGAAATATCAGAAATAGAACAGCAGGTTTTTGAAGGTGGAACCTGGAAAGCGGAGAGGAATTACTTCAACAAAGATGGTTCATCTTTTTTTGGGGCCGTTACCTCCAATAGTATTAAAAATGAGCGAGGAGAAACAACGGCCATTATTTCTATCATTCGGGACATCAGCAAGCGCAAACAAATGGAAGAGGAGCTTATGAAATTAAATGAAGATCTGGAAATAAAAGTCCAGCAGAGAACCCAAAAAATATATAAAAACGAAAAGCGTTTTCGTGCACTCATTGAAAACAACAGTGACGTCATTTCATTAATGGATGAGTCATTTAGAATTATTTATCAAAGTCCCTCTGCAGCGCGAATCACAGGCTGGACCAATGATGAAATGCAAAAAATAGAAAGTAAGAAAATGATTACCCATCCGGATGATAAGGAAATATTTGCAAATATGTTAAAGGAAATTATAGCAAATCCCGACAAACAAGTAAATGTATTTTACCGTAGCCTGCACAAGAATGGTCATTATATTTGGCTCGAAGGAGTGCTCACGAATTTACTTAGTGATGAAAATGTAAAAGGTTTAGTTTTCAACTACCATGATGTTACGGAGCGAGTTGAAGAGCACAGAAAATTACTCTCTTCTGAAGTTCGCTACCGCAAGCTAGAACAGGAAAGGATGGAAAGCAAAATGGAAGAACAAAAGAAAATAGCACAGGCAATACTACATGGCCAGGAAAAGGAAAGAAATGCAATTGGAGCCGAGCTGCATGATAATGTGAACCAGATACTGGCTGGAACCAATCTGTTCCTTGCTATCGCAAAAAAAAATCCTGAAAAAAGAATGGAGCACATTGAGTCCTCTATGCAATATATCCAGCAGGCAATTGAAGCGAACAGGCGGATAGCCCACGAGCTTGTCTCACCTGATTTTGAAGAGATTCGGCTAGTTGAACTTTTGAATGGCCTCACCAACAATATGCTGAAAAAAGCTGGTATCGATGTGTATATAAACACCAGCAGTTTGGATGAAGATTTGCTGAATGGTGAAAAAAAACTGGCCATTTACCGGATCGCACAAGAACAATGCTCCAATATTATCAAATATGCGCAGACGCGATCGGTAACTGTTTCTCTTAGCACAGCTGATGACTTTTTTAAAATGATTATTGCAGATGATGGCAAAGGGATGGAAGCGGGTAAAAAAGCATATGGTATTGGCCTTAGAAATATTAAGGGCCGCCTCAGCATCTTCAATGGTGAAGCTAATATCATTACATCGGAAGGTAATGGGTTTAGGTTGGAGATAGATATTCCTCTTTAATAACGAACATCCAATTTGTTTTTTCATCAAACCTTAGGGTACTGCTGTAAAAATCTTTGCACAATTTATTGGCTACCAAATTGAGAGAAAATGGGCAAATTTACTTTTTTCCTTTACCTTCTTTTTTGGTCAAGTCTTTATTTTTCTGATACTTTTATCTTTAATGCCAAGGTCTGAAGCTTCTTCATCCGATCATTTTTTGGGTAATTTCTCTTTTCATTCTTGCATCAGTATTCCCGCCGTTTTATTCTGGGAATACCACCATAGGGCTATTTGTTGGTGTTTTCCGAGTTTCTCGAAAACTCCAGCTATTACCACTTTAATTCAAAATATTCTAATTGCCTGCTAATTAAATCTATAATATTCTATCTATTTATATTTTAATATAAAATATTCTAATAAATATATTTTAATATAAAAAATTCTCTATATTTGCACAATTAATATAAAATATTCTATAAAATGGTATAATTATCCCAAGTTAATGGCAAAAATTCTATCACAACGACTACAGGAGATCCTGTTTAGCTCCTCGGACAAATCAGAGTCAGCGGCGCTGGCAAAGCTTTTGAAGCAAGGACAAATAAGAAAAATTGCCCCAAAGATCTACACGTCTAACCTGGAAGAGGAACCCGAAAAGATCATCAAACGAAACTGGTTCCAAATTCTCAGCCGCTTATTCGCGGGCGCCATGCTCAGTCATCGCAGTGCAATTGAACTTAGACCTACTCCATCAGGGCATATATTTCTAACCTATAACTATACCAAAAATCATGTGCTTCCCGGTCTCACGGTTCATTTGCTGAAAGGACATGCACCCTTGGAAACGGACAAACCTTTTTTTCAGGAGATATACACCTCAGGTGAGCCGAGAGCATACCTCGAAAACTTGGAATCAAGCCGGGGACCGGAAGAGATAACCAAAACATTATCCCGAAAAGAAATAGAAGAGAATCTGGAAAAGATCATTCGGGTGAGGGGAGCAGAAAAATTAAATGGCCTGCGCGACGAAGCAAAAAAAATTGCTGGGATATTAGACCGCGAAAAAGAGTTTAAAAAATTAAACCAGCTCATCAGCGATATGCTCACCACAGGAGACGCAAAGAACCTGCAATCGCCTCTTGCCAGAGCAAGGATCCTCGGAGAACCGTTCGATCCTGCAAGAATTGACTTATTTGAAAAACTCTATCAGCACTTGGTTGGCCAAGTATTCCCGGACTACCCCGAAAGGAATATCTCCAAAAACGCTTACCAGAACTTTGCTTTTTTTGAAAGTTATTTTTCCAATTATATTGAAGGAACAGAATTTACTCTGGATGAAGCCAAAGAGATCATTGGAACGGAAACGCCGATACCCGCAAGGGACGAGGATTCCCATGACATTCTTGGAACATATATGATCGTTTCGGGTAAAAAAGAAATGTCTCTTGCGCCCTCAAAGGCGGACGACCTATTGGATCTTTTGCGCAGGCGGCACCGCATCCTGCTCAGCGCGCGCGCATCCAAAAGGCCCGGCGAATTCAAAGACCGGAACAACCGCGCAGGGAATACCGAATTTGTCGATTGGCAACTCGTGAGCGGGACACTCAAAAAAGGATTTGATTGGTACCAACTGCTGCAGGACCCGTTTGCCAAATCCATATTCATGATGTTTTTGATCAGTGAAGTGCATCCCTTCCTCGATGGAAATGGCAGGGTGGCAAGGATAATGATGAATGCAGAACTCAGCAGGCTCTCCCTTTCCAAGATCATCATTCCTACAGTGTACCGGGAAGACTATATTCTCGCGCTAAAAAAACTGACCCGGCACCAGGATCCCGATACCTACACGCGTATGATGCTTCGCGCTTGGGAATTCAGCTCGAATATCTACGGGGAAAACAGGGACGATATGGAAACGCTGCTTAACCGGACTGAAGCATTTCTGGAACCGAAAGAAGGAAAATTAAAAATGATAGCGGTCATGGATATTCATAATCAGTGGTCCGATCCAAAACCATTAGAACTTGAAAAAGATGTCCGCATTGGCTTTACAGGAGGAGGTGGATTTTCAGTAAAAATCTGGAGTGCAAATGGCGCAAATATAGAAATGCACGTCGTCGGACAGAGCAATGAATTTTTAGTCAGTAAGAATGATATTTCTTTCATACATAATCCACAAATATCTTTTAAGACAAATGATGGCGTTCCCGATATGCGAATCAGTTATGAATTAATTTAATGAGATTACAATTTTATGAGTATCGTATAAAAACGCGATATTTTGAAATTATAACCCAAAAACACTATATCATGTTTTCATCCTCCCATACGTCCTGAACTCTCCGGGAGTCGTCTTCATTTCTCTTTTAAAGAATCTCGAAAAACTGGTGCCCTTTTACATTTATATTATTTCTGCTTCGCAGCTTTTACTGAATAGAAATTTGAAACAAAAATAACTGATTGGCTTATCGTAAATATTGCGCATACTGACTTATTCAATTCTTTCAATACAGCGAAATATTTTTCATTAGGTTTCCTAGTAATTTCTATCATCGGCGCAAGAGGAAAGAAAAATGAAAGTCTCACTTGTAGGACAGCGGCAATATATTTTGCGATTGGACTCGCGATTTATTTCGGAAGTTATTTTCCTTATTTGATTAACCTTAATACGGAAAATTTTGCCGTCACGTACATGCTCGTAACTAGTGCAGGGTATATTTTCTGTCTGAAAGGCGGTTAGTCGCCATTTTCTTAAAATGGCGACCGGAAGATTAAGAGCGAACCCCATTTTCAGGACGTCTACCTGTACCGGGGGCTGCAAACGCATATGGCCAGACGAACGTTATCAAAATAAAGTCCCAAATACTCTTTCCGTCTTTTTTGCTAAATGAGTTTGCTTTTTGTCGCAATTTTGATTGCCTGCGCCTTTGATGTTACGTGCAGCTTTTGAAAGATATTGGCGATATGTTTTCTTACAGTATGGCTGCTGAGGAATAATTTTTCGGCAATATTTCTGTAATTATACCCATCCACGGTAAGCTTCAGAATCTCCATTTCGCGACCAGACAGCTCATAATCATATTTTTCGGCATCTTCTTTTTGTAGTTTCGGCATTGTAGCATTCATCAACAGGTCGAGGGTTTTCCTTGCAATACGCGGGGTCATTGGTGCACTTCCCGATTCTGCCAGTTGGACAATGCAGTCGACGATCACCCCAGCCTTTTCATTCTTTAATAAATATCCATCAGCGCCGGCTTTAATAGCTTCAAATATCTTATCGTCGTCATCAAAAACAGTGAGCATGAGAAAATGCACCTGGGGATATAATATTTTTCCAGTGTGTACGGCCTCAATGCCATCCATTTCCGGCATTTCAATATCCATCAATACAACGACTGGGTGCTTCTGAAAATTCAAGTCTTTCATCTGGTCTAGAAAATCTTTGCCATCAGAAGCAGTCAGTATAACTTCAATATCATCCGAAATATTCAGCCGCTCCGTGAACAAAAGCCGGTTTTGTGATTTATCATCTACTATGCCGATAGGTATTTTCATGCTTTATGATGCAAACTTTGACTATTAACCAAAATAATTCAATAACTCATATGTGGTATACTGTTAAGCCAGGCCCTTGTTATTTTTTTGTACAGCTTTAATAATTGTCACTTTCGTTCCTATGCCTTCCACAGACTGAATACAAAGGGTTGCGCCTGACTCTTTTGCGCGATACATCATATTTTCCAACCCGTAATGCCCATTGTAGTGATCTTGCTTTGTAAATCCCCGGCCATTGTCTTCTATGGCAAATGCAAAATCTTCCTCTACGCCTGAATGGATACTGAAGGAAATTTTTTGGGCTTGTGCATGCCGCATACAGTTTACAATTGCTTCCTGGCAAATGCGGAAGATGTTTAATGCTTCTTCAGGCGAAAAGCTATATTTTTTTTGGATGTCTTCTGAAATGATCATCTCCATTTGAGGTTTTAAAATACATTGTGATTGCAGAAATGATTTCAGTTTGTCGGCAAGCTCATCTAGCAAGATAGACTCCTTTTTCATTGCCCAGATCGTTTCGCGCAAATCAGCGACCAGGTTTTTCGCCGTGTCGTTCACAATGGACAACCGCTTGGATTCCTCTTCTTTGCTGAAAGATCCCGGCGATTCTGCAAGCCAGTCAATATTGCTGCTGATAAAGCTGAGTTGTGATCCAATATTGTCGTGCAGTTCTCTTGAAATGCGCTCCCGTTCGCTTATCAGCTGCTGTTTAATTTCCAGTTTTCTTACTTTGAGCTGATAGCGCTGCCATATCAAATAATAGCTAAACGCGAAAATGACAAGAGCTGCAATGAGTATCGAAGCGGTAATGAACCACCATGTCTTCCACCAGGGGGGGTCAATGATGATCACTATTTTCTTATGTAGTATGGTGTCCGAAAAGAGTATCGGGCTGGCACTAATTTCAAGCAAGTATTTGCCCGGTTGTAGCGTATACCTGATGCCTGTTGGCTGACGGGTAGTTTGCCAGGATTCCAAGAACCCATATAAACGATACTTATACAGATATTCAGTGGGGTTTAAGAGCCCTGTAGCGGCAATATCAAATTGGAGATGATTCTGATTGTATGAAAGTCTGATAGAATCTCCTTTCCATGCGCTTCCAAAAGAATTATACAAAGAGTCGTTCACTACAAGACGGGTGATGTTGATTAAAGAAGAATCATTGACAACTGAAAGCGCGGAGGGATAGAATGCCGTGATCCCATTAATCCCTCCAAAAAATAATTTGCCTTGAGGGGACATTGCGCAGGATTGCGTATTGAATTCATTCTCCTGCAACCCAAGCTCCCTTGTGTAATTTTTTATTTTACCTTCCTTTGATATAAATGAAAGACCGAAATTAGTGCTTGCAAAAAAATTATTTTTGCTGCCGTCCGCCGGAAGCAGCGCGTAAATAAAATCACTCAGCAACCCTGACTCTCTGGTTAAATGCATTACCAATTTCCCTGAAGCATCATATACAAATAGCCCCCTTTCGGTACCCAACCAAATATCATGCATCCCATCTTCGGCCATGCTACGCACGATATAATTTCCCGGGATATTAATCTTAAGTAAGCCGCCTTTTGCACCGATTGAGAGAATTGTACCTGATTGTGTTCCCACCCATAATGTTTTGTCTGACGCATAAATAAAACTGGAAACAGTACTGCCGGCAAGCTGAGATTCCTGTAGTAAAGCTATGGCTGATGTGAAACCATTTCTTTGGATAAGGCAACGGAATACATTTGATTTTGTACTGATAAAAATGGTACTGTCACTAGTCCGCTGCAGGTTGGTGGAATAAGAATTGTCTTTTATCTGAGATTGGAGAGCGTAGGCTTTGCTTAAATCGACGGGGCTTAATTGCTTAGCCCGCAGGCGAAGCATTTGTAATCCGTGACCCATGGTCACAATAAGATAATGGTCGTCAGATAGTTTTTCAATCGACAATACGTCTTTTATTTTTTCGCTTGCCAGTGGTTTGTCCCATAGTGGATTACCTGAGGAATCATATAACTGAATTGCTCCAACAAAAGCGCCCCCCAGCAAAATATTTTTATCCTTATCATAATAGATCGATCGCACAAAATTGTCTTTGTCTTTTGGATATATAAGCTGAGCGAATGGTGTCTCCACATTTTGAACCCGTTTGATATCTTCATGGGTCAGCAACCAAATCCGGCGGAACGCATCTTCATAAACAATTTGTATATAACCCGCATTAAGAAGAGGTGCGCGATTTAAGGAGATGATTTCTTTCTGGCACACACAAGAAGTGTCAAACTCGAAAAGCCGCCTTTCCACGCTGACCAGTAAATGATTGTCTTTTGAGAGTTCGATGGAGCTTCTGTTTGTCAGTACATCAGATAGGCGACTATATAAAAATTTTCTAGAAACAGTGCCATCATTAATATTGATATACGCCAACCCGTCTTCAGATGCTACAAATATTTTGCCCTCATTGCATTCCAATCCTATAATAGCAGGCCCTGGATAATCCAGATTTTTTGAGAGGTGCGTAATGGTATTGATCTCCAATATTTTATTTTGTGACACGCGAATGAAAATGAAATGTTCATTGACGGCCACCAACTTTCTGGTAATGCTATAACCTTCTGTGCGGATCAGGTCAGCTATGTTAGCTGTTTCAGTAGAAGGAACACTACTGATCGCAATACCGGCTCTGCTATAAATAACAATTCCTTTGTTTTCTTCAAAGCACCAGATACCTTCCTGGGTTTCTTTAATAGGCATCAACACATATCTTGAGCTCGGTTGCACTGATACGGAGATTATTTTCTTGAACGAATTGCTATGTGCGTTATACTCCAGTATCCCATTTCTATATCCGATCAGGATAGTATTGTTTTTGCTCTTTAAGAAATAAACAGGATAATTGATTGCAATGGAATCACCATCGCAAACCGGAGTGATGGTCTGTAAAGTATACCCGTTATATCTCTGAAGACCTGCCGAGGTGGAGACCCAAGTAAAGCCCTCTTCGTCTGTTATGATCCCCCTAATGGAATTGTTCATCAGACCCTGATCATAGTTGATGGTCTTAGAAGGGCATCTTTTAAATTGTATCAATTCCTTGTGCTGGGCAGGCGAGGTAAAATAAGTCACTGAAATGAAACAAGTCATCAATAGGTTTGGGAGCCACTGGAAACTCAAACTCTTTTTACAATTTTCCATGTTTAAGGAGAGGAGAAAATGCTTCACCTGCGAATTTAAGTTAAATTTTTTTTTTGGTATGCGTTGCTAAATAACACATATGTGTCCTAGTAATGGTTGTTCTTGAAAATAGCATTGGATCTTGCAATTTGGTGATGGGTACAACTGGGCGTATTATATCTTTAAAGATAGTTGAGTATTATGCAATCGATTATTATGATTACGGTGGCCCAAATAACAGGTGACCGAAACGTATCTAGACTAAGTTTTTCTTCCTTGAATACTTCCTAATTATGGATGCAATATCGGGCGAAACAATTTGTTGTGTGGTTAAGGAAGGGAAATTACAGAGTTTTTTCTTTGCCCCAGCTAAATTCTTGAGCAAGCAAAATGCCGTTAAATGGACAAACCCAACAATATGGAAGAACGACTTTTAATAAAAGATACTTAAAGCAGCTTGTTTGAAGAATTGAAAGTAAGATTCAAAAAATGAAAGGGGTAAACTTTGTCTTCCAAAAGGGGCTGCTACATGACTGGCTGTGGCAGCGCACATTATTACAAAACAACACGAAAAGAAATTTGGGCTCTCTCATTATTCAACAAAAAAGCAAAATGCTTTTTTTTGGAATCTGTGCAAAGTGCCTTGGGATAGCAATTCAATATTTTTTTCCATACCTATGATTGATTTCAATAAATTTATATTTTATTCACCTGCTTTCAATTAACTGCAATATCATGAGAAAATTCATTTCTGCATTGGTCCTTATTGGTTACTACGGAGCTATTTTACAAGCCCAGCAAATAGATTTGTCCAAAGCTTTTAAAAACCTCAAGCCAAGGAACATTGGGCCAGCCGGTATGAGTGGACGCATTACAGCCATTGACGCTGTATGGACTGATCCTGAAATAATTTACATAGCAAGTGCAAGCGGAGGGTTATGGAAAACCGAAAATGGCGGTGCATCATGGAAAGCCGTTTTTGATGAGCAGCCAATTCAAAATATAGGTTCTGTCGCTATCACGCAAAGCAATCCATCCGTTGTATGGGTTGGGACAGGTGAAGGCAATCCGCGCAATTCCGTGAGTCTTGGCGATGGCATTTATAAATCTCTGGATGGCGGTAAAAACTGGAAATGCATGGGATTGCAAAAGACAAAGAATATCCATAGGATCATTATAGATCCGAGTAATCCTGACATTATTTATGCGGGTGCCATTGGTAATCCTTATGCGGAAAACTCCGACCGGGGTCTGTATAAGTCCATAGATGGCGGGGAGAATTGGAAATTGATTTTACATACTAATGATACCAGTGGGGTTGGAGACATGGTTATGGATCCAGTCAATCCTGGTAAGCTTTTGGTTGCGATGTGGCAACATCGTCGGACCCCATGGAGCTTCAAGAGCGGGGGTGTAGGCAGTGGCTTATACCTTAGCTATGATGGAGGAAAAACATTCAAAAAACTAAGCAAAGAAGATGGCTTGCCCGATAGTGTATATGGAAGGATTGGGCTAACTATTTGCAAGTCTGACCCCGAGAGGATATATGCGTTAATAGAAGCTAAGAAAAATGGATTGTACAAATCATCTGATGGGGGCGTAAAATGGGAACTTGTGAACAGCGATCCGGCGGTAGTTACCAACAGGGCATTTTATTTTCAGGATATACGCTCAGACCCGAACAATGAAAACAGACTGTACAATATCAATCAAATGATCAGCGAAAGCGAAGATGGTGGCAAAACATTCAAAACCATCATACCTTATTCCGGTATTCACCCGGATCATCATGCCTTTTGGATCAACCCAATAAATCCCAATTTTATTTTAGATGGCAATGATGGTGGCTTAGCTGTCTCACATGACAGAGGAAGGACCTGGCAGTTTGATGAAAAATTGCCCGTCGGTCAATTCTATCACATAAATGTAGATAATAGTCTTCCTTACAATGTAATGGGTGGTTTGCAGGATAATGGATCCTGGCAAGGACCTGCTTACGTATGGATCAACTCTGGTTTGCGCAATTCGTATTGGAATGAAGTGGGGGGAGGCGATGGGTTTGATGTGATGGCTGATCCTGAAAACC
>DATMMJ010000484.1:0-2828 GCA_035569795.1 Puia sp.
TCTGATTTACATTGTCGTGCAACTCCTGACTTAATTTATTGCGCTCAATTTCCTGTGCTTTTAACACAGCCCGTATAATATTTTTTTGTTCCTGCACTTTCCTTGTGACCAACTCATTTTCCAGGAGTTTTTTTTCAGTGATATCGGAAACAGCGTACATTATTCCATAAATAGGGCCATTCCCTCTGGAGATCGGGAACATCCGCACATGATACCAATTCATCAACCCTCCCGGTTGGGGATAATGCGTTTCATAATTTTTACTTTTCCCGCTCAACACTTCATGCATATACTTAAGCAATACCGGTCTTTTTCCAGGGGGAAAATAGTCCATAAAATATTCGCTGATCTCCAGTTCATGACCAAATTCAGTTCTTACAAAATCTGCTGCCCTGGGATTATAGGAAATAATGCGACAGTGGGTGTCAATTAACACGTAGATAGTGTCAGTCGTATCAAAAATGGTATGCAGATTTGCTTCTGATTTTTGCAATACCTGCTCTGCTTTTTTCCGCTCTGTAATATCACGGGCTATTACCATAACGGTGTCATCCATCACTTTTTTTGAGTTGGCTTCCACATAAATTGCAGTACCACTTTTGTGTACCATTTTCCGCTCATTGAATACATTTACGCCATTAGCCAACAAGTCAAACCGGAGGGGGTTATTTGCCAGGTGTTCCACGTCCAAGAGGTTATAAACATTGATTTGAAGCAATTCCTCCTTTGTGTACCCAAACAAGGCGCAGAGACTTGAATTGACATCTTTAAAGTTCCCCTTGAAATCGGTTATCATAATCGCATCAGTGGCCTGTTCGAACAAGGCACCATAGTTTTCATTATAGTTATATTTTTCCTCCTGCAATAAGGAAATTGATTTGTTTGGACTAGCATCGGCAAATCCGTTTCTATTCGACTCACTTGTTATTTTCATCACGTTACAATATCAGAATTTCTTAGAAAATTTCAGCCTGCAAAGGTCTTTAAATTAGAGTAAGGAAATCTTTTATAATCAAACGATCATCAACGATTTTCAAAGATTTGAAGCCCTGTAATTTGCTGGAGACATATTTTCAAGCCGTTTGAAAAAAACGGCAAAATAATTTGGGTCGCTAAAGCCCACCTGATTTGAAATTTCTTTGATGGAAAGTGTAGTAGAATGAAGCAGATATTTTGTTTCAAGCAAAAGCCTGTTTTGAATAATTTCCTTAGCGCTCATCGATGTATGTTTCTTAACCAGTGAATTAAGATAATTCGGGTGTACGGACAAACGATCTGCATAAAATGTTACAGCGTGCTGCGTCAAGTAATAGGTATCAAGTAATTCAATAAACCGCCTAATTACTTCAACAGAAGCTGTGATCCTTTCCTGGCTTTGTTCTTTTTCGAACAGGCGCTCTCCTTTGATCAGCAATTCAATGATTTTCAAAGCAATCAATTCTTCCTTAAACCTATCATCAGATTGTTTTATCTTAAGTATATCTTCAAAAATTGCAGCCATTTCTTCTGCCTCAGGGTCAGAAAGTCGAATATACGGCCTTACTGCGGCGCTCAATATTTTCCGGTTTTCAATATATTGGTGCGGGAACTTATTTTGCAGAAAAAAATTGAGATTAAAAAGTACTACATATCCTTTTAGATCCAAGCTCCAGTTTCTGCTTGATGTGATAATCCTGGACGGAATTACAACAAGGGTGTTTCTTGAAGCTTTAAATTTATATATGCCGGTTAGAAAATGTCCGTCACCTTGTTTTACTAAACAAATCCGGTAATAGGACCACCTGTTTGGCGGGATCGCTCTGTTTGTATTGGCAAACACATCTTCGAGCCGTTGAATCTGAAAATCGAATTTGATGGGATATTTAGAGTCTAGATCGATAACACCGTCATTGGCATTCACCCGAATTGCCCTTCGGAACTCGCCTAGAACAAATTCATCCTCCGGTAGTAAGGTATTCACGATCAAAAGGTATAAAGATCTTGTTCCATTTCCAAAAACATCATTGTCTTGTGTTAAGGGTATCCTTGGTGTTATTGGTTCATTGATCTTTTGTCTTGCAGGTGTGATTCAACGACCTATCGATATAAAAAGGTTGCCATTAAAAAAAAATTGAATTTTCAGGTTGCAGTCTAAACAAAGCACGGTCGGAACAGTTTGCAACGCAGACAGAACCTATCGCACTAGTCTGCAGTTAGCTTCTGTCAGATATCCATCGAGATAAAAATTGGTACGATGAAGATATTTATTAACGCTTTTTATGATTCAGCAGTCAGAATACCACAATGCGAACTGGGAGAGTAAGTAATGGCTTCCAATGTTGTTACCGCCAGGTTATCTTTTAATAGTTGACTTTTCAAAACCATCCGGATTAAACGTTAGATGCAGATAGTAAAATGTAGAAAAAATTCTACTAAGTAAGGTATATTTTTCGCAAAAGCAACCGCAGTGATCAAAGCATATTTGCGACAACTAAATATGCCCCTTTCAGAAAATCTTTCTCCAGAGATCAAATTGTGTGCCGGTGAATGGCCCAGGGTAATCGCTACCAACCCGCAAGAGCTTTTTGTATATACTTTGGACTATGGTTTTGTTTTTAGTGGATTATATGCACTCAAATGGGACAGGTCAAATTGCTTGCCTTTGGATTGTCGAAAATTTGCATGACAAAAATTAAATGGTTTCACTTATAGTAAAAAAAAATATTCCAATGTATCCGTTGCTCTTAACCGTAGACCCAAATTAAAAGTAATTATAAAACAGGAACCGATAGTGGCGCAAATGTTTACCGGGATGCCATTTTCTGGTAAAGTGTACTAGTGTTTCCCGC
>DATMMJ010000485.1:0-15815 GCA_035569795.1 Puia sp.
CCGCATCATTTTTGCATCCTGCAGGAATTGCTATGGACCGAGAGGGTAATTTATACATCGCTGATTCAGGCAATCACAAAATCCGTAAAATGAGTTCCACCGGTCTTGTAACAACGGTAGCCGGAAGTGGATTGCGTGGCCATTTGAATGGGCGGGATACAGTAGCTACTTTTTATAAACCTTATGGAGTGGCTATTGACCGCCAAGGCACAATATACGTAGCTGACTATCTAAACAACCTGGTACGAAAAGTAAGTTACTGAGGTTTTAATAAGTTCTAATCAGGGAAGAAAATATTTCATGGTTGAGAGATACCACAATTTTTTATCGCATAATTGATTAATTCGGTTTCCTTTCTAAAATTGAAAGGTATTTGTGATTGCAAAAAAAGATATAAGTCTTGAAGTCCGCTATTTTAGCCCGTATGCAATTACCTGATTGGAAAAAGTCGCTAGGTAGACATGACCGTTTGCAATGGTGGGAGATGAAAACTTCGCAAAGTTTCCGACTGCGTCACTCGCGTTAATAGTACTATTCCAGAGTTCTTTAGTGATATCATTAGCATCAAAGGCCCTGAGTACGCCTGCGAAGACCCCCTGTCCAGCATCGCCGTTTAGCGCGTAAGCAGCCCATAAAATCCCCGATCCATCAACAGTTCCATTTGAGGAAACCGATAGATCGGCGCCTGAACCTCCGGTAGGTCCATTGTCTGAGGAAACAATTTGATTGCTGGAAAAAGTGTTGGTGGTTCTGTCGAATAAAAGGGCGCGGAGTTGGTCATTTTCTGACCATACATACACAAATTCCTTCGTGCTTCCGAGGTAATAACTGGGTTGACTGTGCAGGCTTGCATTGATAGGTATTGTTTGCTGCACCTGGTTAGACGAAGCCGAATAGCCACCCATATTATCCTTATTCAATAGATAGAGATTACCATCTTTTGCACCAGTGAAATAATAGCTGGAGTTTGGGATCAGAAATGTGCCCATCACCCCGTAATCCAGATCACTGTTGTTGAGGTTCACATAATTGGTTGGAGTAAAATAGCTGCTTACCGTTAGAATGGAACCGGCTGGGGTAAGTTTCATAGCGCTTTCTGCCCGATTGGTCAGATTGGTAGGATCAGGATTGGGGTTATTTTCACCTGTGCCATTGCCGGAGGCTGTAAATAGATTTCCTTGTCCGACAGTTCCATTTCCTGTAGTTATGTACAGATTGCCCAGAGCATCTGCAGCCATGCCCATCCCACTCTCCCAAATGCCCCCATTTTCTCCTGAAGGAGTATCATTATACACTATTAACTGTTGAAGGGTTTTTGAATCATAGCCCAGAATCCAACCATGATATGGGTTCCAGTCGCAATGCGACGAATAGGTTATATATAAAATGCCATTAACGAGCGTTAAACCCTGCCGCTGATTATTCTTCAATGGATCAAAGCTGACAATATTATTAACGTTCCCGTCGCCAGTGCCCGCGACACTGGCACTGATAGCCACAGGACTTCCTGTTTGATCGCTTCCGTTCAGAATATTTACTGCGTGCAGATATTGAAAAAAGTGGGTACCATCAGTACTTCTGGACACGAAATAAATGGTCTTTGCACTTGAATCTATAACTGGTGTACCAATGATCCCAATATTGTTCGTAATATCCTTGTAAGGGGTGCACCAGCCGGAAGACATATCTGAAGAATTAGGCGGCCTCATTCCTGGTACCGTGAAATTTTTGTTCCAGTATAAACTGCCAGTATTTCCATCATACGCATATACAGAATTATTGACGGTAGCAATAAATACCACATTATGCTTCCCTACGCCAATGGAAAGATTAGCGAACACCAGAGGTTGTGCATACACCTGGTCATCAACGTCCATCGCAAATAATTTACCAAATTGTTTTGAGTTGACATTAGAGGTCGTAAGAATGGTCTCCTTGCTATTTAAGCCAGCCCGGGTGTTATCATTATGCTGCGTAAGAACGGAGATATTATGGGCGGTATTTCCGCTCACGGTATCCTTTGTTTTGCAACTTGAAGCGATCAATACCAAGAAAGCAAATCTGCCAAAATGCTTGTTCATATCAGGGTTTAATTTCAAACGTTAATTTAAATTTTGTACATCCCATAATACCCTTCTCTGAGCGGGCAAAATTCGGTGTATCGTCATGGTGTTGCAACTGCATTGCTTTGGTCCGCTTGTATCCTAGTCTTTGATCATTAAAACGCAGTGATAAGGCATAAGTATGAAACTATCTGTTTGCATCCTTGGATTGTTTTGGATATAATTTCCTTTCAGCGAGACCTTCTTTTTTGCGCTGGAAAAATTATATTCAAAATAAGCATCAGCAACTCCTTTAGCATCGCTTATTGAATGTAAATCCTGCGTGTAAGTACCCTGCCAATCTGCAAGGGCGAGATTCTTAGTAACGCTACTGGGAGTCCAAATCTTTGAAATCACTTGAATCTCCCTGTCGTCTTTGCTGACCTTGTGATAATAGTTACTATCTAGCAGGCAAATCGATCCAATATCGTCATCCAAGGTTGAAAGGTTCATGCAAATCTGTCTTGCTGTTTTACAAAATAAAATATTTTTGCGGGCTATGACATTTCTTATCTTGGTCTCCGGCGATAGGTTATCGTGATAGAACAATAACTGAATGGCATTATTAAATATTGTATTGCCATCTATTTTTACGTTATGCGCATTGTGAATTTTTATGCCTGCGTCGGGACAGTTGGCGACTGAATTTGACTCAACGAGCACGTTAGCCGTATTATCATCTATATAAATGCCCTCCACCTGGATCGGGTATTTACTATTTGTGCCATCAGGAGATCCTGCGCCATTCAAAATAATATTCCCCACTATTTGCTTCCCAGAAGAGGGAAACCAATCTCCTACGTATATTCCGGCGCCATCATCTTTTGCGCTGCAAAAATATTGGATCAGATTATATTGAGCAATGGTTCCATTGCCTCCGAAATAGATTGCGTTATAGCCAGTGCTGTCTATTTCATTATATTCTATGAGGCTGCTATCGCCAAAAGCTGAAATTGCCTGATAGGTGCCTGTACCATTTTTGCCCATTCCTGGCACCATCCCGGTATTTTTAATCAGATCAGTCTTTAGTACTGCATATCTACAGCTGCTGTCCAGGTTAATAGCGTCATTTTGCGAATGATTAATCATGGAATTTTCTATATCTAAACGTGGAGAACCTGAAGCGATAATCCCGTCAGTGCCCGAAAAATCGATAACGCAATGTTGAATAGTGATATTTTTGGAATTTGTAATCCGGAACGCAGCGCTGTTTGCACCCTGAAACAATAGATTTTCAAACTTTATAAAACTTTGTCCATAGATAGTAACAAGAATATTCTCCCCGCTAGAAAGCACAGCGTAAGATCCCGGGTTTTCGTTTCCAAAAAAGACCTGCATTTTTTTTCGGGATGAATCGAAATACCATTCTCCAAATTGATCGAGGGTCCTTGGATCATTTTCAATAAAGTAACCATAATTATCCCTCGGCGCATTGGAAGTTCCTGTCGCATAATTGAGCGTTTTGCCGATTTGAGAGATGACATTGCTCCTGTCGATAATCCAATGCCTTTTTTTTATAACCACATCAGCTCCGGTCCAGTTAGGAAAATCATCCAGATTTTTATCTGAAATCGAACTGTTGTCAATATGTGATTGAAATGTGAGATAGCCTTTGTTTGGGTAACGGCCCAGTGTTTGCGGAATTCCGTTTATGATTAATATTTTGCTCTCTGTTACACAAGATGGGCATATGCTTTGATAGATGCCTTTACCCAAAGAAAGCCATGAATGAAGTGATACAAGCCCCGAGATCACGGCCATATTGCCCGGCCCATAAGAGTCAAAAACAATGGACTGGGAAAGAGTGCCCGATTTTTTTATATTAATAGCTCCATAGAATATTTCGCCTCTGTGGAAAAACACAGAATCCCCCGCTTTGAGATTGCTAAAAAAAGAATTTAGCCTGGCAGTCGTTTTCCATGGAGTTTCGGGATTTTGCGCCTGATTGCTGTTGCGGGAATCGTCTCCTTTTGTAGATGAAAAATAATAATTATTAGCTTTTGTACCACTATTTGAAAGAAGAAAAATGATAAATAAGAAAAATACACGATGTTTTTTTACTAAAACGCACAGTAGCTCAGACTGCTTATTAATCATTAATCAATATTAATTTGTTGTATAATCAAAGCTTATGTTGAAATTACCGGAAACGTTTGTCGTCGGCTGAAATTGAAAAGCTATACCGGATGTAGCAGATATAGTGCCAATGCCACCGACTGTTGTCGGGCCGCCGCTATTAGCAAAAGTGATTTGCCCAATATAGTTTTGCGAAGCATTTGTGGTGGCAACTGGCAGGCTCAACGTTAAGGTAGTGGGGGTGTTGGCGGTAGTTGGTTTTAGGGTACCGCTTACCATCACATGCACAACGTTGCCCATTTGCATATAAGTTGCCTTGCTAAGTGAACTGCTCGTAATGTTTGCAGTATTGGTAAGAGTTGGGGTGAATGTGCCACTGATTTGTTTTAGCCAGTTAGTTGTGCCAAGATAGCTCCGCCATGAAAAATTCGTAAGAGTTGGTCTTGCAATAACAGGGTTAGGTATACCAGGGTATTCAATATTAAAATCAAAGCTATTGGGGGCATTCGCGGTACTGTTATCAACAAATAACGGTGTAGTCCCATCTCCAGGCAATAGTTCCATGTTTAAAAAATATTACTATAAGCTTTACCAAGTGTAATAAGAGTATCGCCAGGTCCTGAAGGGGACAAAAATCCTCCTGTGAATGTGTTGCCTTTGGCCCAAATGCCGACAGTGTTTTGTGGGGTTGAAATTCCAATGAGAACGGGAGATATGACAGGCGCTTCAATATCAATATGATTAAATGTGAGATTTTCGCAATCACTTAAAATTAACCCGTAATAGCCATTGGTGACATAGAGATTATTAAATACAATATCATCAATAAGATGACTGGTATTGTTAGATCTTATTAACAGTCCTGCATTTGGATAAGCCCTATTATTAGTTGCGACAGTAAGAAGATTAAATACTGAATTGCCATAGCTAACCGAGCTTGATGTATTGTCAAAAATTGCAGCGGTATAATTATTATTAAATACAATCAATCCTGAAGATGTGAGCGAAATAAAATTTTTTAACCAAAGAGCGGGTGAACCACTGCTATTGCTGCTGATTATAATATTATCCAATATTGAGCGGCTCATGCTTGTCGAGGCTTGGCTTCCGCTATCATCCCCAAGAATGCCTGATAATGCCGAAGAGCCAATGCCAACCTGAAAATCTGCCAAATAAACGCTTGCATTATTTTTAATTACAATCGCATTTTTGCCTGCTGTGTTCTGCACAATCTTTGTTGATGTACCTTCTCCTGTTATCTTCAATCTTGAATAAGGCGGCGAGCCACCTTCCCAGCCGATTATTGTAAGCGTGTTGGTAAGGTTTATATTGCCTGATATGGCAATATGAATCCAACCACCTGCACTTCCTGAACCGCCGCCCGATGGCGTCAATGCAGTAATAGCATTTTGAATAACCGTGTACGCATCCGTGCCTGAATATGAAGACAAGCCCGAACCTGCAACAGGGGTTGCAATATAGTTGGGCGTTTGGAACGTGATGACATAATTAGGGCTTTGAGAACTGGATTGTTCGTAAGATAAAAAAGGAACAAGCAGGAATAATGCGCTGAGAAAATTTTTCATAAAAATGATTTAAGGTTGATTGGGCGTTTGCCTGATAAAGTTAAAATAAGTTTTACCATGAAATTATTTTTATTGGCCAGCACCAGCAAAGAACAGCTTCCCAATATTTTTGCTGAAATATCTTTATTTGTTTTGAATAATAATTCGCGTGGAAAAAAAGTAATTTTTACTTTCCGGGGTGAGTCTTCGAAATGCCAAGTTGGGTTGTTTCTTAAGTACTCGCCATTTTCTTCAAAATACATTTTTTCCTACATCATTTTATTTTCAATATTTATGAATTTTAATAAAGTGCTGTAGATGACATAATTCAGTATCATTTTGCGATAATCACAGAACCCCATGAGTCGGACATAGGAGTATAAGGAACATAATTTTTAGAGCAAAATTCTCTTACAGCCTGTTTGCATCCCGGATATAAATCATTATTATAGTCATGTACGAGGATATACCCTCCTTTAGATAAACGAGGATAGAAATATTCAAGCCCACTGTATATAGGTTTGTATAAATCTGCATCCAAACTTACAAAACAGAATCTATCTTCTAATCCATTTAACGAATCGGGGAACCATCCTTTTTTTACAATACAATTCTCTTTCGTTTTCATTTTAGAAAGAACAGCTTCTGTAGAAGTATTTGAAAAATCATCTTCGACGTTCATAAATGAATTTGTTTTTTCTATCTTAATATCCCTATCGTCAAATCCCTCGAATGTATCGAACAAGTAAAATTTTTTTTCTGGGAATGCCATATTCATATACCTGGCAAAGTCTCCTGTATAAACGCCAAGTTCTGCTATTGAACCATCCACCTTTTTTTCAATAATCTCCATAGCAAGTAATTCAAAAGTATTTATCCTTATATAATTTGTTCTGGAGGGGATATCGAAAAGTCTTTTCCTATTTACACTCATCATTTTATAATCTATTGCCCTCTGTTTTTTTAACAATGAATAAAAAAATTCAATTTTAGTTTTTAGCATGTTTTTATTTTTTTAATAGGTTAGTTATACTGAGGTTGGCCGGCACTTTCCTCACGCCCCATCTTTACTTATAACTATAAACTATTTGGGATGAATTAGGATAGTTACGGGAATACTGTTACTGCCTTACTTTGTTATTCACGGATTCATATATGGATAATATCTGTTCTTTATTTTTCTCAGGAGTATAGATGTCTTCAAAACACGACCTGGCATTATGAGAAAATTGTTGTTTGTCATTTTTACTAAGATTTTGCCAATAAACCACCTTTTCAGATAGATCAACTGAATCGCCTGCGGCAAAATGGATGCCGTTGTATCCGCCCTTGATCATAGATGACATTGCGCCAATGTTACTTGCAATTACAGGTGTTCCCACAGCAAAAGCTTCTATCAGAGTCAGCGGCATCCCTTCATACCAAAGGGACGGAAAGACCAATGCAGAACATTGAGACATTATTTCCCGAACAGCATGCTTATCTAGCATGCCTAAATAATGCATTTTATGGTTTTTGGCACAGGCGTCAATAACTTTCTTTTTAAGTGGCCCATCTCCCCCAATATATAATTCTTTTTCTAAGTTCCTGAAAGCTTCCAATAACACATCAATCCCTTTTTCTTCAGATAGCCGCCCTATGTAAAGAAAAAAATCTTTACGCTCCCCCATCTTAATATCAGGGTCTTTTATAAAATTAGGCTTAACTGATAGTTGGGATTGGGTAGTTCCTAATGAGGAAGAAATAAAAATATCTTTCGCCATTTCTGTTAGAAGTATAATCCGATCGATCAATTTCCATGTCCCGATCTTCTTATGAAACCAGATAATGAACGCGAGCCAGAAGGTCTGAATCAAAGATCCTCTATATACTTTTTTTCTCACAGCCTTCCAGGGGAAAGAAGTATGAATGCTATCCAAAAAAAGCGAATTTTTATATAGCAATATGCCAGAAGGGCATAAAAGCCTGAAGTTATGAACAGTCAGTACTATTGGAATTTCCCTTTTTTTGGCCGTTCGCACAATCAATGGGCCAATGGCATAGTGCCAGTTGTGTACATGAATCACCTGGGGCTTAAATTCACGAATAGCCTGTTTAATTTTTGCGACGGAAAATATATTCCATATAGAGAAAAAAAACTGTATAGCACCCTTCCATCCCGGCAAATTATGAAAAGTCAATGTTTTTACTTCTTCTGTCAGGCTTAACAATTCGGACTCCTGCTCAAAAACGGTGTCTTCGCCGCCTATCTTCTGATACCGGTTATGAATGATAAGCACCCTCAACTTTTTTCAATCAGTTTGTTTATATCAATTATTAAATCTCGCGCCACGCGATTTGATTTAAAAACGGCAGAAGATTCCAGAGCGTTTTTTGAAAATCTGTCATAGTCATCAAGTATGGATTCAATACATTTTACGTACTCTTCAACGCTAAATATTACAGGCAGAAGAAAGCCGTTATAATCGCTTTTTAGAAATCTGGATATATCTCCTGTATCGGTTGCAACCACAGGCAGCCCTAAAGAAAAAGCTTCAGCGATAGCCATCGGGAATCCCTCCTGGGAAGATGCCATTAGGAGCATTTTTTTTGAAGAATCAGCTTCGATCAGATCATCGTTTTTTAAATTGCCTAAAAATATTACCCTGCCCTGTATAGGCAATGATGCCGCAAGCTCTTTTAATGCAGTTTCCTGAGAGCCCATGCCTGCAATATACAAAGGGTTCGCCTTCTGAATGTCGGCACTCAGTTTTGCATATACTCTGATTATCTTATCTATGTTTTTAATTTTCTCCAGCCGGCCGGCAAATATAAACCCGCTTCTCAATTCACTGGTCTTAATTTTTACAGTATGGTAAACGGGGTTAATAATTTTCGGTACTCCATGCCTCTCAGACCCTACAGTATACATCAATGTTGCTTTTTTGATAATCCTTCTCTCCATCTTTTCAAAAATCGTTTTAAAATATTTACCATACCAAAACCGGGATTGTGACATCGGATTAAAGTTACCATGGAATATATGTATGAAAGGCGTTTTTGTGTAGGATAGCATATAAGAACCTTCAGGCACATGCGATAATATAACGTCAAATTTTCTTAATTTTCTTTTTTTCCCGAGCAGATACGCTGCATATACCAGGCGTTGTGGCAGGAACCTGATGTAATTGAGATAATTAGGAAGTACTATATAGGTCACATCAAATGCCTGGGTTAAAAACGGATCGAGATTTTTCATAAACGGAGAAATACCTCCATATGCGTTTTTTATAGAGGTACTATTTACAATTCCTAGTTTCAGCTTTGCCATATGTAAAATTGTATTTTCTTAGCGTCCGGGTTTAATTTTATTAAAACTGGCAATCAATCGACTATTGTGAGTAGCTGGTCCCTTGTGATTTAGAATAAAAATGGTATTACCCAATAACATATTTGAACATATCAATATACTTAGAATTTATTTTATTTGTATCATATTTTGCAACTGTATCCTTTCGTTGTCTTTCCAATAAACCTGCATATTGTCTATCGTGTTCGTTTAAGATTTTTATCATCACATTTTCTAGCTCTTTAACGTCCCCTGCCTTGAAAAAAAATCCATTTACCCCCTCTTCAATTTCTTCTCTAAACCCCGGTAAGTCCGAAGCTATGATTGGCACATTATAATTAAGGGCTATTTTCAATACCCCGCTTTGGGATGTTGATCTGTATGGCTGAACCAGATAATGGCTTCGGGCGAACAAGTCAGGGATTTCGGAATTTTGTATCATCCTGATATCGCAGATAAAGATTTCAGGGTAACGAATTTTGGATTGATAAAAATCCCAGTTTGAGCAAGAACCGTTTATTGAAATTTTAAATCCTTTGTGCCCCCGTTCATAAATATTGCATGCAGCTTCAATCAATAAGTCAATATTCTTGGCGTGATTAATAATCCCGAAGGATAAGAAAATAACTGTATCTGAACATTTCTGCAAATTGCTTTCCCCGAAAGATTTCAAAGCCATATTGGTCATAAATATCTTTGCCTTAGGGTAATGCTGGTGAAAAACATTTGCCGCAAAAGACGAAAACATGTGCACAAAAATCGCATATCGATAGGTGCTGTTTAGCAATATTTTGCTTAAATAGGGGAGCTTAAAATTGTCGTTCACGTGCCCCTCGTGAACCGCAAAGATTGTTTTCTTCTTGTTCAAAGCCCAAAAGAAAGGAACGGCATAAGGATCAGCCGGGCCATAGCTAAGATATAATAAATCGTAAGGAGTAATATTTATCTTTCTGTATAATAAAGCGTAAAAAAACAACCTTCGGGGATCTCTTTGGCGATATGAGGTGTAAACAAATTGGATTTCCAACCCTTTCAATCTATTAAGTTCTTCAAAATTCGATTCGTTAAAAAAACCTCCACTCTTAGGCAAAATAATTACCCACTTAATATTATACGTAGCTAATAACAAATTAAATAAATAAGGATTAAAATCGGAATCAAGAAAATTATCAGGCGTAACCCAAACTATTTTCTTTTTTCTAATATCCTGATTCATTTATCAACTTTATAGGTTTCATAATCTCTCAATAGTTCCGGTTATGCAAAGCAAAAATGCGTTTAAATACTTATTCGTGTTTATGTAAAAGAGTTTAAAAAGCATTTGCCTCTCCCTTAATAATATTAAATACAGTAAGAAAAATCATTTTAACGTCGAGCCACAAGCTCCAGTTTTCCAGGTACCATAAATCATATTCAATTCTTCTTTTCATCTTTAATGTATTTTCCGTTTCTCCGCGAAATCCATTTACTTGCGCCCAACCCGTAATACCAGGTTTTAAAAACTGTCTCACCATATATTTGTCAACAATCTTTTTATAGGTGTCATTTATTGCCAGTGGATGGGGCCTTGGACCGCAAACACTCATTTGTCCTGCAAGTGCATTGAAAAATTGGGGCAATTCATCCAGGCTCATCTTGCGAAGCAATTTTCCAAGTCTGAATACCCTTTCATCATTTTTAATTACTTGCTTATATTCATTTTCATTTTTACTAACCCTCAGGGTACGGAATTTATATACTTTAAAAACTTTATTATCTTTTCCAAGTCTGTCTTGTGTAAAAAAAACAGGGCCTCTGGAGCTGAGCTTTATCAATAAAGCAATGATTGGGACGAGCCAGCTCAGCAATAGAATTACAACCGCTGAGCTAAATATGACATCAAAAACACGCTTTTTCATCCTGTTGCTAATATCCTCGAGCGGCTCACGCCTCAAAGAAATCACCGGAATGTCATTTAAGAAATCAATCTGCCCATATCTGTCAATAAAATATTTCAGGTCGGGTATAACCTTAAAACGAATGCAATTGAGCTCAGCATCATCAATGAGCCGGTAAATATCCGGATTCTGCCCCGGAGCAATAGTGGAATAAATTTCAGAAGCACCATACTGCCTACAGATATCAAGAGCACTGCTTACATTGCTCAAAATAGGATAATTGGAAAGCTCATGAACATTTTCCGATTCTTCGCAAAAACCAACAATGCTCATATTTGAAAAATCCCGTTCCAAATAGCTGACCAATTTTTTTGATAAATTATTGTACCCGATAATAACGACTTTATTCAAAAGGCCTCCATTTTTTTTATAAAAGTTCTGAATGAACAGGTACAAAAAACGATTGAAGATCAGCGCCAATGCATAACTAATCAACACGACAGCCGTGAACATTCTGGAGATAAAAAACTGGTGAGAGAAAAACAGATACACATTACTGAGTAACACGAAATAGATGAACGCCTTCATGGAACGTTTTGAAAAAGTTTCAAAGGAGTTCAGACTCTTTTCGCTATATTCATTAATAACAGCGGCTACAACAAGCCACGACAAGTTTAAATACAGCATGAAAAACGCATACTCAAAGTACAAGCCCCTGATAAAATGATCTTGAAAATAATAGCAGGCAGTACAGTATATCAAATTCAGCGACAAAAGATCCAGGCCTGCAATAAGCATCTGCATGGAAGGCATAGAACGTTTATTCATAAATTGAGTTTAAAATGCTTAAAAAAAATAAATTCGCGAATAACATACGCTTTTGTTAAAACCTCACCGGTAAGTGAACCAGACACATAGAGATGTAAAGCCAGACGAAGCAGTCAGCTGGTTTTTTTGAGGACTTTTAATCGAAAGAATTCTTTGAACAGTATACATACAAAATAGGAGTTTGTAACGACATAACGTTTAAACAGCCGCCTCGGCTCAATCGCAAGTCTGAACAGCCACTCCAGTCCATATTTTTGCATCCAGTAGGGAGCTCTTTTTTGTGCCCCGATAAATAGTGGCAAAGCGCCTCCAATTCCAATCATGACGGCGTTGATTTTTCCTTTCATCGAGGCCATCCATTTTTCTTGTTTGGGACAGCCTAACACAACCATAACAATATCTGCCGTGCAATTATTTATCATCGATATGACATTTTCATTCTCTGCATCAGACAATTTCCGGAAAGGCGGACTATACATGCCCGCAATTTTTAAAGCCGGATGATTGCTCTTTAGGAATTCAGAAGTTGTTTCTAACATTTTTTCTGATCCCCCATAAAAAAAAATGGAAAGTCCCAGTTGCTCTGATTGTTTTACCAAATCAGGAAGTATATCACTTCCTGCTACTCTATCTTGTTTGATACCATATAATAGCCGCATGCCCCAGGTCAAGGGCTTTCCATCAGGAGTAACGATATCTGCTTCTTTTATGATCTTGCTAAAGCTTTCATCCAGATAGGCTTCCACAAACATGTGCACATTAGCGACGCACACATTAGAGGAGGATTTTTCCTTTGCAAGATCAATTATATTCTGAATAAAGGACGAATATCTCCCGATTGACAGATCGAAATCGATTAATTGATTTCTTTGCATGGCCTTATTTTAATGAGAAAAATTCACTAGTTGATGTGATTAGCTCGACAGACCCATATCGCATGGGTTTGAACGAGATGATCAGTAAGCTCCGCAGTTTTTTTTAGAACAAAGGCTTGATATCTAGATTTCTTTATCTGACTCATTTCATCATTTTTTCAACAGCGGGGTTCCCGACTGCTATGTGGTTAGGCGAAACACTTTTAATCACCACCGCTCCGCAGCCTATTTTCACGTTGTCGCCAATGTGGATGTTGCCTATTATGCACACATTGCTCCCAATATCTACATTATTACCAATTACGGGTGAGCCGCTAAAGCTTCCATCTTTTAATTGCTTATTGCCAATGGTGGTGCAATGCCTCAACGTGCAATTTTCACCAATGACCACTTTATTGTTCATCACTACAGCATGTCCATGAAAAAGAGTAAGGTTCTTGCCAATTTTGACATTCCATGGGATCTCAATCCCAAAAATCCATTCAACTAAAAACCTGTAAAATAGCAGATAGGGAAAGCCAAGGTAATAATATGCTCTCTTGAGCGAACAAACATTTGCCAATCTGAACAAAAGCATAATAATCCTTCCTCGGTAGCTCACTTTATTGATCTTCCAATCCTGAAATACAAATTGAAAAAAATACATTTTAGGTTGATTTATCTTCTTATAATATTCCGGGTAAACACTTTTCGGAATGAATCTGCTCTTAGATACTTTTTTTGTTCTCTGTATAAACAAGGGTAATCAATTATTTCCATGAAGGATCGCAATTCTTGTTCTGCTATTTTTTTTCCAGCGCACAGCAATGGCTACTATCGCTGCAACCCCCCATATCTCAATAAACAGGGCAGTAGCTGAAAATTTTGAAGCCAGCAAAATATAGCCCAAAACAAAAGCAGCCATCAAAACATACAGGCTAACAACATTTTTTATTGTCGTTATTTTTCGTTTAATCAAAATGCCGTTCTGACAAATATGAAAAACAAAAAAAGAGACGAATATAGAATAGTTGATAACAGCAAGCGATCTGGAAAACGACAGCCCAATCATGATTGCCAGGACACTCACCACCAGGCTAATTACATTTAGAATCATATCTAATCTTTCGAGCTTTATAGAAGTCAGCACTGTAGCCTGCAGCATTGCCGTTGGAAAAAGCACTATTGTCAGGAACATTTGTTTGGTATAAACAGGTGCCGCTGCATATTTCTGCCCAAAAATAAAAGGCATTATTTGATCAGCGAATGAATAGATGAAAGTGTACATACCCAATCCGTATAACAAGAAAAGATAAAAATATTTTTTATAGAGTGCATTAAATTTTATTTTTTCACCGGTATTGTACAACTTAATAAAATGAGGGTACAGGGATGCGGAAATAATGATTGGCAAAATTTGGCTGACAGAAAAAACACGAAAGGAAATTTCATAAATAGCGACGTCTAAGAGACTCAAGACTTTAGAAATGATAATATTGCCGATACGCCAATACACAATAGACACACTGCCAATAACAAGAAAAGGCCAGTTGAGAAGCGCTATGCTGCTCATTTCTTTTAAGGTTATTTTATAAGACCAAAGCAATCTTAAGCTGATAATTTTTCTGGAGCCATATTGTAAAAATAAATTTAGCGTTATGAATCTGATGCAAATCAGCCCTACAGACAAAGTCACAATGGAAAGGGGATAAAAAATTAAAAGAAAGACCATTAAGAATTTCAGAACCGAATCAAGGATGATAATTTTAAAAGTCATATTCTGCTCAAGTCTCGCCACATTCAAGGCCTTTATTACGTAAATCAAATTATCAAAGACTATATTGATCCCAAGAACAATAACTAAAATCCGAATTTCATAGCTATTGTAAAGTACAAATGCAAGAAATACATTGATGCCATAAAACAAAAAACCTGAGTACAATTGCAGTTTCAGGAATTTATTGATCACTCCCCCATTTTCGGGGGCACTGACGATTTCTCTGGTGAACCATTGCCCTAAACCAAGATTGGAAATCGCCGCAAGGAATTGATAAATCGAGCTGGCAATCATGAAATAGGAGAATTCGGTCGTAGCATATTTTCTTGCCAGTACCACATAAAACAAGCTCGTCAAAAGGGATTGTGCACCATTAGCTGACAAACCCCAAAAACTATTGCGTACCAGATCTGATTTGCGCAGTGCAATGATTCTTTTAAACAATTTGACCTTCATAATTTGGTTGCTTGCAATTAGCTGGTAGGATCAATAACTAGTTTCCCTCTCACTTTTTACGCGCTCACCACCCGTTGGGATTATAAAGCAAATTAAGGATACTAATAGAATTTCAATCCTTCTGTCGCTTAAGGTATAGAGTGAATTAAAGGAAACCAGCCAACAAACAATGGGCGCAATGAACAGCAAAGTCATATAATTCTTTTTTACAGCGAAATGGCCATAGACGGCCTTAAAGACAGGTATAATGATAAATAAAAATGAAATCATAAATCCCAATAGGCCTGCCTCAGTCAAAATTTTGAGGTACCCATTTTCTGGCTGGTCCATCATAAGTATGCTGTTATCCTCAAGAACATAATACTGGTCTGAAGAATAGCGCTCAACATAGTCTTTATAATTTCCTAAGCCAATTCCTAAAAATTGGTGATTGGTATAAATTTCGTATGCCTCTTTCCAGATATAGGCCCGGAACTGATAGGATTCGTTAAAACCCCCCAATCTCTGAAAAAGAACAAATGAATCTTTTAAAAACGGGATAACGGCTAACACTGCAAGAGTAGAGAGGGCGATAAAATATTTAATCCTCCAACTAAAAAATAACAAAAGAAAAACCAACCCACTACAAATGCCTAAAAAGGCTGATCGCCCTCCAGAAAAAAACATTGCGACCAAAGCTAAGTAAAATAAAAAAAAATGTATAAAGCCGGGTTTGGAGATATTTTTAAAGTTGATCAGAAATAAAAAACTCATCATAGCAAAAAACAGCGCATTTATCTGTGCATCGTTAAAAAAACCAGGATAGCGAATGCCGTCCGAGGTATTTACATTTGGATTGAGTTCGGGATAAAAAGTGAACTGCAAACCCACCAGGATTTGCACAGTCATAAAAATGATGCCTATAAAAAAAGACAATTGCAATCCCCGGATTATTTTACTTTTTAGGTCAGGA
>DATMMJ010000486.1:0-4259 GCA_035569795.1 Puia sp.
TGCAGACATATTCTTAAGTAGTTCAGCCATTCCTTTCGCCTCTTCTGTGTAGCAATTTTGTATGGCGTTTTTCAGAATAAATATTAATGGATGAAGAATTTTTTTTAACTGCATTTGCAGCAATTCTGAGAGCGTAAATGCAATCGTCATACGGATATTAAAACAAAAAAAGAGAACGGGTCATGAAACATTTTACACTTTCTATTATTAGCCTTTGGCTTGGGATATTCAATCATTTGCTCTATGCGCAACCGAACAGAGACACAGCCACCATGCTTATACGCTTATATGAAGACAATGATTTTATAAATCTTTACTTAAAGGGCACAGATAACGCCTACACAAACGGGTCGCGGATAGACTTATTCTACCTAAAGAAAAACAAGCTTCGCTTTTTTATTGACCGGCTTATGCCAAAAGCCGGTAACGGCAGCATAGATATTTATGGTTGGGGCATGACACAACTTATGTACACGCCCAACAACCTTGCTGCCACGGATTATCAGCCTCACGATTATCCTTACTCAGGCGCATTATTCGCAACCCATAGCTTGTATTCCTATAACCCTCTAAAAAAATATGACCTGCAGACAGAATTGGTTCTTGGAGTAAGAGGTCCTGCTTCCTTCACAAGGCAGACACAATCTTTTGTGCATAGCCTCATCAATTATCAGGAGCCGATGGGTTGGAGTCACCAGGCAAAAAATAAATTTATGTTGAATATAAATTTTGCTGCAGAGAAACAATTGGCCTTCTATAATGGCGTGGTTGAACTACTTGCAGGCGCAGAAGTGCACGCTGGCAGTATGTACAATGCAGTTTCCATGTACCCCGAAATAAGGATAGGCAGCATGTCCCCATATTTCAAAGGATATATCAGCCAATATTCAAACCCTAAACATAAGGGATCTAAAAATAAGATACAAGCATATTTGTTTGCAAAGCCTCAGCCGCTAGTCATGCTCAGTGATGCATTATTGCAGGGGAAAGCTTCTGAGACAACATTAAAAAATAATAAGAAAGCAGATGCTCCAGAGGAACTCAATCCTTATCATCAAATAAATAATTTAGTTTATTACTTCAGTTATGGCGCCGTCGTTACTTCTGGGCATTTCAGCATCTCCTTTACGCAGACCTCAAACACGGCGCTCCTGAAGGGGTTGTATAGTCATGCATTTGGAAATATATCGCTTTATTTCAGTTGGTAAAATTTGCTTTGCTGCAATAATCCCTTACAGACATATACTCAAGACATCCAAACATTCATTTCTTGTGTAGCCTGACTGAACTTTGTAGTATCAATTTTTCAATGCAAATAATTAGACTATAATGAAAAACTCAATTAAGATGAGGGATTATAAAAGGCTATTGGGTGTAATTTTCTTCATTTACCTATCCTTAGTACTATTATCGCTGGCAATCTAACGGGAAAAAAATGGAAGAATTATTGACTATGTACAAATTTATTGCTCTTAGGAAAAAACAGACAATTTCTTGAGTTGCTACCTGGATTTCTTGAAAATTCTTTTTCTGTGCTCAGATCCCCAATGTGTAATTTCAGAGATCATGGCTTTCATTGTTTTCCCATATTCAGTGATTTCATATTCGACCGTAATGGGCTTTGTATTGCAAACGGTGCGTTTCACCAGTTCATTGAGTTCTAATTCCTGCAACTCTTTTGATAGCATCTTGGCGCCTATGCCATCCACCTCTCTGAGCAAATCCATAAAACGAAGCGTTCCTTTATAAAGCAACACTCCGATAATTTGGATTTTCCATTTGCCAGAAAGAAGTTCCATAGAATCTCTAATGGCCATAAACACTTTCGAACATTCGTGGGGGATTTCTGTTTTCTTTTTCAGTCTCATAGAATCCTATATTAATTGCTTCAATCAAAGGTATACCTAAATTTCTGCCATATATAGTTAGTTTCCTTAAGGAAACTAGTTTCTATAAGGAAACGCATAGCTAAATTATACTTACTCTCTGTTAGTTTTGTAGAAACAAATTAAGATCAATGAAAAAGAACAAAGTAATATATTGGATAAGCACCACAATAGTGTCCCTAATGATGCTTTTTAGCGCATATTTATACCTAACCAGTGAAGCGGCGAAATCCGGATTTATTCACCTCGGTTTCCCTTCTTACTTCAGGGTAGAGCTGGCTATTGCCAAAATACTGGGTGCGGTTGTGCTGCTGATTCCTATCACGGGCAATAGGTTGAAGGAGCTCGCCTATTTTGGGTTTGCGCTGTCTTTTGTATCGGCTTTCATAGCCCACATCTCCAGCGGCGATCCTACAAATGTTGCAATCCGGCCATTGATGTTCCTATTGGTGCTTACCGTTTCCTATATCTTCTATATAAAAATAAACTCGAGTAATCACAAACATATGCTAGCTCAATAGACTAGCAGTTCGTTTGATAAAAGCAGCCGAAGTAAATTTGCCTGGATTACTTTTAGCCTACTGCAAAAACTAAAAGCTGCAAAAAGCACATCGTTATGGAAATTGGTATTGATAGTTTTGCTGCAACTGACCTTGGTAGTGGTACTGTAACTACTTTAAATAGCTCACAATCTATCGCTGAATTGCTAGAGCGAATAGAGCAAGCTGACAGTGCAGGCCTTGATGTATTTGGAATTGGCGAACATCACAGGAAGGAATTCCTCGATTCGGCGCCTACCGTCATTTTAGCAGCAGCGGCAGCACGTACAAAAAATATTCGACTTACCAGCGCTGTCACCGTACTCAGTGCAGCGGACCCTGTGAGGGTGTTTCAAAACTTCGCCACATTGGATTTGATTTCTAAAGGCCGTGCAGAAATGATTGTTGGGCGTGGTTCTTTTATAGAGGCGTTTCCGCTTTTTGGTTTGGAACTGCAAGATTATGACGCGCTCTTTTCTGAAAAATTAGATCTCTTACTCAATATCCGCGACAACGAAGTCGTAACTTGGAAAGGTAGGTTCCGACCGGCACTGAACAACCAGGCCATCTACCCAAGGCCCTTGCAAAATCCGCTACCCATTTGGTTGGGTGTGGGCGGCACACCCGAATCGTTTATTCGTGCCGGCACGCTCGGGCTTCCGCTCATGGTCGCGATAATTGGAGGCGAGACCCACCGTTTTCGTCCGCTCATAGACCTCTACAGAAAGGCTGGGAAAAAAGCAGGGCATCCGTTTGAAAAATTGAAAGTCGGAATACACTCCCTTGGGTATGTGGCAAATACTACAAAGGAAGCAATAGATGATTATTATCCAGGTTATGCGGAAACCTTTACCAGGATCGGAAAAGAACGTGGCTGGCCCGCAGTAAACCGTGCCCGATTCGACGCGCAAAATGGCCCACAAGGTGCTTTGCTTGTTGGTAGCCCGGAAGAAATCGCAGAGAAAATCTTAAGGCACAGCGATGCGCTTGGTGGTATTGCAAGATTCACTTTTCAGATGGATAATGCAGCATTGCCACATGCAAAACTCCTGAAATCTATTGAGCTGATTGGTTCACGCGTCGCATCATTAGTGAAAGGACAAAAGTTAAATAATCTGCAGAAAATAATCGCGTAGATGTATTGATGTATTTAAAGAAACTTTTGGCAAAATCGTATAAAAAAAATTCACTTTTTCATTTGGAGATCATTTTCAAATGAAATACCCACAGGAAAAACAATGACGTCTATTGCGCAAGTATTTACAACATTCAATTTGCTTGATTAAAATGAACATACTGCTTAATATTATTTTACAATGAAAACCTCCTACACAACTATTCGGGAATTCACCATTGGCGAAATGAGTTCCGATGCCGGCAGGTCCAAACCCACAAAGGATTTTCACGTTATCAAAAGCGATGAGCTTACTAACAATGAGAAAATGTTCAGGCCTTCGCGTTCTCAACATTTTACCATTGCACTGGTCACATCCGGAGAATGTACCGTTAAGAGCAACCTTATCGAATATTCCTTAAAACGCGATAGCCTGTTTGTTATTCCGCCTGGCATGGTTCGTCAATTTCAGAAAAAAACAGATGACCTCACTGCAATTATACTTGAGTTTACGAAGGAATTTTTAACTGCCGCTGAATTGCATAAAAAGCATATTGACGCATTTAGTTATTTTTCCTCCCAAAGCGATCCACATTTGTCACTGACCGAAAGCGAAGCTGACATTTTGTACAAACTCATGGTTTTTTTGCGGCAAAAAGATTTGTTAGATTCCGAGTATCCTTTCAGGGATGAAGTGATTCATCATTGCTTTAATCTGTT